>JBJKQV010000224.1:0-7015 GCA_046704985.1 Terriglobia bacterium | reverse complement strand
CCAGTTTCCCGGCCTCGAATTCCTGCACGTCGTTGGCGGTGTCGACGCCCGCGGGCTGCAGGGTCGGCGAAACCACCGTCAGCGCGGCGGGCATCACGTAAAGCTCCGTCCGCTCGACGGGCAAGTTCACGCGGCTCGAGAGCACAAACTGATCGTTTGTGTACTTCGACTGGTAATCGATGGTCACCGGCGTCGTGCCGGGCTGGAGCGGGTAGTAAATCGCGAACTCGCCGGTTTTCTTGTCGGCCACGGGCGTCTGGGGAAGCTGCATGCCCATCAGCCCCGTGACCGCCGCCTGGGGGCTGGAAACGTCCGCGGGCACGCGAAAGCGGAAAGTTCCCTGGGGATTGCTAAAAGTGCGCGGAGGCTGGGTGCGGTTCTCGACCTTGAATCGCTCCTCGACGCGCACCTGGTCACCGGCGGCGCGCACCAGCACGCGCAGCAGGGTGACGCTGAGGCCGGCGGTGGAGCGCGTCGAATCGTAAACCTTGCCGTCAATCGTGGCCGTGCCCGCCTCGTCAAAGTGCACGGGGAAATGGTAGGGAACTTCCTGCGCGTTCACTTGCACCAGGTAGAAGTCGCCGGCGTTGACCTGGGAGCCGGTAAAGGCAAAGCTCCCGTCGGCGGCGGTGGAAGTCTTGGCGACAAGTTTCATACCCACCTGGGGTTGGGGCGAGAGCAGCAGGACCTCGCCGTGGGCGAGGGGGCGATGGGTGGTGGCGTTGACGACGCGCCCTTGGATGCGCGCGGCCGCCGCCCAGCCGGGTGCGGCGAGCGCGGCCAGCAGGGCCAGGCCAAGCAGGGCGGCGCGCCGCCAGGGTATTGCAACGTGATCAGGAATCATTTCAGGCACTTCTCCGGGGGCGGTTCAGGCGGATCGTTGGCCCGGCCCGTGGGAGGAAGCAGCCAGTGGGGCGCCGCACTCGCCGCAGAATTTAACCGGCAGCGGGTTCTCGTAGCCGCACTGGGCGCAGACGTACTGGGGCGGCGGCTGGCCGCGGCGCTGGGCGCGCCGCGCCGCCACTTCCCGTTCGATGAGCGCTTCCTGGGCGCTCATAGTTTCGGCCTGCTGCGAGGCGGCCATCAGCCGCGCCGCCTCCGTCCGGTAACTCTCCTTGAGCGCCTCGTAATCCTCGGGGGCGATTTTCCCCGCTTTGAACTCGAATTCCAGGTCTTGCAAGTTTTCGTAAACCACCATGCGGCGGCGTTTCAGGTCGGCCAGCGGCGTGACGTCGACCCCCAGCACGCCTTCGGCGGCGCGCTCCGGGGCGAGCAGGGGCGCCATCACGAAGACGCCCATTCCAATGGCCACCAATAAAGAAATTCCCAGTGCCATGCTCAGCTCCCCGAAAGATCCTTCATTTCTTTCTCCACCGCCGCCATCACTTCCGGGTCGACGGGAGGGGCCGCGGCGGGCGCGGCGGCCGGCCTTCGCCAACGGCGCACGATGCCCATCACCAGTCCCAGGCCCACCAGCA
Source organism: Terriglobia bacterium (assembly GCA_046704985.1). Lineage (GTDB taxonomy): Bacteria > Acidobacteriota > Terriglobia > UBA7540 > UBA7540 > JBJKQV01. The sequence continues at coordinate 5,537 of JBJKQV010000224.1, read as the reverse complement.
GTCCGATGCCCGGCAGGATCCACGCCGTGAGGTTAAACCCCTGGGTGGGGGGCGAGGCCAGCACCTTCACCCCGTAGCGCTGCACGAAGTCCTGCAGGATCTGGGTTTCGGTCTTGCCCTCGGCGATTTCCTTGCGCGCCATGGCGGTCATCTCGGCGCGCGTCGTGCACTGCAAGTGGTTGCACTCGGTCACCGTCTGATTGCAGCCGCACTGGCAGATGACCGCGTCGCAAATCTGCTTGACGGTGGGCTTGGACGCCCCGGCCAGGGTCGCGGGCGCCAACACCACACTCAGCAGCAGCGGGAGCAGGAGTCTAGGTGACATGCTCCTCCTCGACCAGAGCTTCTTCGTGCGGGCGGCGGAGTTCTTCCATGGCCCGCTCCGTGCGGCTGGGTACCAGGGCCAGCAGGGTGCCCAGGAACATCACGAATCCCCCGATCCAGACCCACATCACCAGCGGGTTGACAAAGGCCTGAATCACCACTTTGTTGCTCCCCTGGTCCTGCCCGGCGAGGACCACGTACAGATCTTCGGGCAGGGACATGCGGATGGCCACGTGGCTGATGCCTTCCTGGCTGGCCTTGTAGAGGCGGCGCTCGGGGGCCACGGTGCCCAGGGCGTGGCCGTCCTTGGTGACCGCAAAGACCGCGCGCTCGTAGTAGTAGTTGGGCGTCTGGCCTTGGGTGATCGACTGGCAGCGCAGCATGTAATCTTTCACTTGCAGCAGGTCGCCCTGCTGCATGGGCTGCTTGACTTCCGTTTTGAAGGCCAGCCCCGCGAAGCCCACAAACAGCATCACGATGCCCAGGTGGATGACATACCCGCCGTAGCGGCGGGTGTTGAGCATCACCAGGTTGTAGAGCGCGCGCAGGGGGTTCTCACCCGCGATGCGCATGCGCGTCAGGGCGCCCTTGGCGAATTCCTGCACCACCGAAACGGTGACGAAGGTGCACAGGAAAAGGGCCATCCAGGGATAGAGGTTGCGGATGCCCTCCACCGCCAGCCCCACGCCGACCAGGACGGCCGCCACGGTGGGCACGGTGAAGTTGCGCTTCAGGCTCTGGAAAGAGGTCTTGCGCCAGGCGAGCAGCGGCCCCGCGCCGGTCAAAAACAGCAGCAGCAGCCCGATAGGCACCGCCACCTTGTTGAAGAAGGGCGGACCCACGGTCACCGTGGTGCCTTCCACCGCCTTGGAGATGATGGGGAAGATGGTGCCCCAGAGCACCGCAAAAACCGCCGCCAGCAGATTCCAGTTGTTGAACAGGAATCCGCTCTCGCGCGAGACCATGGAATCCAGCCGGTTCTCGCTCTTCAGGAAGTCGAGGCGCAGGAAAAGCAGCGTCCCGGCGAAGAAGACCACGATGGCCAGGAAGACGGCGAAAAACGGCCCGATGTTCGACTGCGCGAAGGCGTGCACGGAAGAGACGATGCCGCTGCGCGTCAGGAAAGTGCCGAAGATGCACAGGAAGAAGGTGAGGATCACCAGCACGATGTTCCACACCTTCAGCATGCCGCGCTTTTCCTGGATCATCACCGAGTGGAGAAAAGCGGTGGCCGCCAGCCAGGGCAGCAGAGAGGCGTTCTCGACCGGGTCCCAGCCCCAGTAGCCGCCCCAGCCGAGCACGTAGTAGGCCCAGTTGGCGCCCAGGATGATGCCGCAGCCCAGAAACATCCAGGGCACCATCGTCCAGCGGCGGGTGACGCGGATCCAGTTGTCGCCCAGTTGCTTGGTGATCAGCGCCGCCATGGCAAAGGCGAAAGGCACTACAAACCCCACGTAGCCCAGGTAGAGCATGGGCGGGTGGATGACCATCGAGTGGTACTGGAGCGAAGGCACCAGGCCGTTGCCGTCGGCGGGCGTGAAGGCCGAAAGGCCCTTGGCCGTTTGCACGCTCAACTCTGCGAAGGGGTTGGCGACAAAAAAGGTGAGGGAGGTGAAGAACGCCCCGGTGGCCATGGTGATGGCCACCACGTAAGGCATGAGTTGGCGATTCTTTCGCCGGTTGAGCAGCACCGCCAGGACGGTATTTATCTAAAGCAGCCAGGTACAGAACAGCAGCGAGCCTTCCTGGCCGGACCAGAGCACCGCCACCTTGTAGTATATCGGCAGGGCGCGGTTGGAATGCTCGGCGACGTAGGCGCTGTGAAAATTGTTGCTGAGGATCTGGTACTCGATCGCCACCACGGCTACGGTGATCATGGAGAAGAAGGCGATGGAGGCGCGCTCGGCGCTGCGCACCACGCGCAGGCTGCGCAGTTTCCCGCCCAGAGCTCCCGCCACGACCCCGTAGGCTGCAAAGGCCAGGGCGGCCACCAAGGCAACACTGCCGGCTTGATTCATAGGGTTCCCCGAGGTGAAATTCCAAGCACGTACTGATCTGCGCCCTGCGCAGCACTCCGCCGGTTAATTGCCCACCCCGCGCGGCGCCGCGCCAGGGACTTTGGGCGTCGCAGCGTTGTTGGCCGTGTCGGCGGGAACCTTGGCCTGATACTTGGAGGCGCACTTTGCCTGCACCTTGTCGGCGCGGAAAACTCCGTTCGAGGCGTAGGTGCCCTCGATGATGGCCTGGGCGCCCCCCCGGAAAGTGTCGGGGAGCGTGTCGCTGCCCACGTAGCTGACCGGGAGAGACTGAGATTTCTGGGTAAGCCGGAACGTCATCTGGTCGCCGTGGCGTTGGATGGAATCGGGCGCCACAACGCCGCCGACGCGTACGCGATGCTGGCCGGCCTTCCCGGCCAGAAGCTCGCTAACCGTGAGGTAGTAGGTCTTGGATTGCTGAAATCCCGCGAAGGCCTGCCAGACCACCACCGCCAGAATGATGCCGATACCGATACCAAACTTGAGCTTCTTGTGTCTCATGTCCCCAATGCCTGAATCGCGGCGAGCCAGCCCCGAGCTTGCCCACGCGCTGAGATGCGTTTCATTGCCAAGTATAAATTCTGCACCTGTCGGGACACTTAGTCAACTCCTCCGCAGGCCGGTGCGGCCGGGCGATCCGCCCTTTCGTTGCCCCGGACAGGGCCCATGCGCAGTCTGCAGCGCGCCGCAAGGCCGGCCGGATGTCTCCCACGCGGGCTTGCGGCGGGCCTCAGAACCCCGGGGCCGGGGGTAAGCCGAATCCGTTGACTTGGTTAGGGGCGTATGTTAGCGTAGCCTCAACCCATTGCGTGAAGGCTTTTGGCGGAGCGTGTGAATGGCTTTTAGCAAGGCCAAGGCACTCCAAGAGGCGGAGAAATTCGTCGCTCAAGGGAAGCTGCCCCAGGCCATCAAGCAGTATCAGCGCATTTTAGAAAAGGACCCTTCCGACCTTATCCTGCTCAATACCGTCGGCGACCTCTACGTGCGCGACAAGAACGTCCCGGAGGCGCTCAGGCAGTTCACCAAGCTGGCCGAGGCTTACAGCCATGAAGGCTTTACCGTCAAGTCCATCGCCATATACAAGAAGATCTCCAAGATTGACCCCAACGCCGTGGACGTGCTGGTCAAGGCGGGAGATTTATACGTGCTGCAAGGGCTGACGCGGGAGGCCCGCGACCAGTACGGGCAGGCCATCGAGTATTACAAGAAGAAGAGAAAACTCGACAATGCCATCGAGGTTTTCCGCAAGGTGGTGGCGCTCGACCCCACCAACCCCGCCTTCCTCAGCCGCTTGGCGGACCTCTGCGAGCAGGCGGGCAAGAAGCCGGAGGCCGTGGACGCCTACCGGAAATCCGCCGAGCTGGCCTTGCGCGCCGGAGATACCAAGGGCGCCGAAGCCACGCTGAAGAAAGTGGCGAATCTGGACTCCAAACACCCGGCGCTCCAGGTCTTGCGCGCCCGTCTGGCGCTCAACCTCCAGCAGCCGGCGGAGGCGGAGAAGATCCTCAGCTCGCTCCCCGATCTCAAGTCCGACCCTGGCGCGCAGCAGTTGCTGCTGGAAGCTTATCTGGGTACGCAAAAGGTGGAGGAAGCGAAGCAGTTGGCGGAGGAGTTGATACGCGCCAACCCCGCCGATTTTGCTCCCCTCGAGGCCTATACGCGCCTCTGCCTGGCGCAGGGGAACTACGATGAGGCCGTCAAGCCGCTGGAGGAGCTGGCCGATCCGCTGCTCGCGGCCAAGCAGGGCGGCCCGCTTATGGACGCCCTCCGCCAGGTGACCGAGGTCAATCCCCGCCACCGGCCCGCCCTGGAGCTGATGCTTACGGTTTGCGAGAAGACGGGCGACGACGTCAGCCTGCCGGACGCTTTGGAAGGATTGGGGCACTCTTGCGTGCAGAGCGGCGACCTGGAGCGGGCCGAGTGGGCTTTCCAGAAGCTGCACGACCTCGAGCCGCAGAACCAGAGTTACAAGACGTTGCTCAAGCAAGTCCTGCGCAAAGAAGGCAAGGAAGTGGAGGCGGAGGCTCAGGAACTGGCCGAGGGCGAGGTGGCCTTGACGGCGGAAGGTGGCCCCGAGACCCCGGGCGAGCTGGGCGATGCGGAAGCCCAGGCGGTGAAGACCGCCTTCGAAAACAGCGACCTCTATTCACAGTACGGCCTGGCAGAGAAGGCGGTCGGCGAGCTGGAGAAAGTTCTGACCGAATATCCCGACCAGGTCGATATCCACCGCCGGATTCTGGAGATTTGCTTTAAGGACCTGCCCGAGCGCGCCAAGAAGGCCGCCGAGGAGTTGGCGCGCATCTATGCGGCGCAGGGTGACGAAGCGACGGCGGAAAAATACCGAGCCACAGCCTCCACCGGCGCACCACCGCCGGCTTACGAGACTCCTGAGGCCTTGACGGTCACCTCGCCTGCGCCCGCCGAGGAAGAGCAAGAGGCCGCCCCGGCCGCTGCCACTCCCGAGCCGGCCGCGGCTCCCGAGTTCGACATTTCCGCGCCGCCTCCGGCCGCCGCTCCGGAAGCACCGCCGCCCGCCGAGGCTCCTTTGGGTTTGTCGGAGCCGGGGGTGCCCGCCGAGGCGCCGCCTTCTATGGAGTTCGACCTTTCGGGTTCCCTGGGGGGCATCGCCGCCGAGCCGCCTGCCGAGGCGCCGCCGTCCGCGCCGGAATTCGACGTACTGGCTACCCCGGGAGCCGAAGCTCCTGCCGAGGCGCCCGAAGCGCCGCCCCAGGAAGCCGCGGCGGGACGCTTCAGCGCGGAAGAGAGCCGCGTCGAAGTGGACTTCTACCTCGACCAGGGCTTTGTGGATGAGGCGCGCAACGTTGTGCAGGGGTTGGAGGAAAGGTTCCCGAACAACCCGCAAGTGGCGGAACTGCGCCAGCGCGTCGAAGATCGCGCGGCTGCTCCCGCCGGCGCGGCGGAGGAAGCTCCTGCCCCCGCCGAGGAAGCGGCTCCTGCGGAGGCCGAGGAAGCGGCTCCTGCTGCTCCGCCTCCGGCCGAGGAGGCACCTACCCCTGAGCCGGTTGCGGCTTTTCCTGAGGCTGCCGCTCCCGAGGCGCCGGCGCCGCCTGCTGAACCGGCTCCCGCGGCTGCCGGAGGCGATTTGTTGGGCGGCCTGGTGGGCGAGTTGGAAGCTTCTTTGGAAGGCTTGGAAGCGCCCGCGGGCGCGCCGCCCTC
>JBJKQV010000223.1:0-8832 GCA_046704985.1 Terriglobia bacterium | reverse complement strand
GGCCAGATCCGCGGCCGCGTTCCGCCCCGTCAGCACGGCCAGTCCCGCCAGGTCCTGAAGCGCGTCCCCGGCCGCCTGGTTCTGCCCGGCGAGCGCCAACTCGCGCACCGCCTGCTGATAGCTTTGCCGGGCGCCCTCCAGGTCGCCGCGCCCTTCCCGGAACTGCCCCTCGATGAGGGGACGATAGGCCCGGCCCACCCCGGCGGCGCGCTGGACGTACTCGTGCAAGGCGGAATCGGCCAAGGCGAACTTCCGCTGGTCGGCGTAGACGATGGCCAGCTTGATGTAGTCCACGTGCCCGACAAAATCCGGCTTCAAATCCAGCACCTTGCGGTAGGCGGCAACGGCCTCGTCGTCGTGGCCGAGCATAAAGAGCATGTCGCCGCGCGAATCCCAGGGGTTCGGATCATTGGGGCGGATGGCCCGGTACTGATCGTTGGCCTTCAGCGCCGCAGCCAGGTTCCCCGCCCACGCCTGGGCGTAACAGGAAACATTCAGAAGCGTTTCGTTGTGAGGATCGAGCTCCAGCCCCTGGTTGAGGACGGCCAGGGCGCGCTCCGGCTGGTGAAGCCGCAGATAGCGCCGCGCCAGCTCCCCGCGCGCCTCGTCCTCGCGCGGAAACACCTTCAGCATCGCTTCCAGAGCTTGCACACCCCCGGCCAGATCATTGTTGCGAAATTTGTCCTCCGCCTCGTCCCACATTTGAAGTTTGCGCGGCAGATGATTCCTCAGTTCCTCAACCTTCTTCGCCATCTCATTGGACTTGCGCAGGTCCCCTTCCGCCGAATAGGCGCCGCCCAGATACCAGTAGGCCAGCGCAAATTGCGGATCGAGCTGCACGGCCTGCTGCAATTCCCGGATCGCGTCGCTGATCAGAAAACGCCGCTGGTAATCGCGCCCCAGCTGGTAATGCTTGAAGGCGTCCAAGTTAGAGGTGGAGGCGTCCTCGATGTTGGGCGCGCTGCCGGCGGGAGCGGCGCCGGGGGCGAAGCGCTGCGCGATGCGCGCCGTCATGGTATCCACCATGCCGAAGATGCCCTGCACGTCGGCGGCTTCCGCCTTGTCGGAAAACAAGATTTGACCCGTCTGCGTGTCCTGCACACGCACGTCGAGGCGCAACTGGCGGGGCCCCACACGCATCAAGGCCCCGGTCACGAAGGCGTCGGCGCCGACATCCTGCGCCACCTGAGTGGCCGCGGCAGGGTCGAGCTGCGCGGTGTCCTTCTTGCCCATGCGTGCCAGCGCCCCCAGGATGCGCTCGGTGGAAAGTACGTCCAGGCCCCGCACCTGCCCCAGATTGGTGGTCAGCATCTCGGTCAAGCCGCGGTTCAGCCAGTCGAGCGAAGTGTCCTGCGTGAGGTTTGAAAAGTAGAGCACCGCCAGGGCGTGGCGTCCCTGGCCGGGGGCGGAGTGCGAAGCGCGGGCGCGCAGCCACCACCAGCCCAACCCCGCCACCGCGATCAGCAGCGCCGCGGCTGCCGGCAGCAGCCACTTGGGCCGGCGTGCCGTAGGCGCCGCCGGAACTTCGCCGCTTGGCGGAGCCAGCGAAGAAGCCGCCTCCCGCTCGGCGGCGGGAGCTCCCGGGGGCGAGATGACCGCTTGCGAACCCGCCAACACCCCTTCCGCCGCAACCGGCTGGCGGGAACTCGAACGGCCCGAGTCCGTGTCGCGCTTCAGGCGCTTCAAGTCGGTGCGCAGGTCCGAAGCGCTCTGATAGCGCATCTCCGAATCCTTTTCCAGCGCCTTAAGAATGATCTCTTCCAGCTTGGGCGGCAGCGCCGAATTCAGCCGCAGGGGCGAGACCGGCGCGCGATTCAGGATGCCGTCGAAGATCACCCCGGATGTTGACCCCGGGAACGCCGGGCGGCCGGTGGACATTTCATAGAGCACCAGCCCGAAGGAGAAGATATCCGAGCGCGAATCCAGATCCTCGCCCCGCACTTGCTCGGGAGACATGTAGGCGACCGTCCCCATGGTGGTGCCGGGGCTGGTGAGGAGTTGGGGAGCGCTGACGGCGGTGGGCAGTTGCGATGATCCCGCCGGGTCGGGAGCCGCTACCTTGGCGAGTCCGAAATCGAGCACCACGGCCTGGCTGCGCTGGGTGATGAAAATGTTGGCGGGCTTGATGTCGCGGTGCACGATGCCCTTCGTGTGCGCGGCGTCGAGGGCGTCGGCCATCTGCGCGGCCAGGTCCAGCAGAGTCTCCAGGCGCAGGGGACGCGTCTCCAGCCGGTGCTTGAGCGTTTCGCCCTCCAAATACTGCATGACGATGAAGGGCCGGCCCTGGTACTCGCCGATCTCGTGAATGGTGCAGATGTTGGGGTGGTCGAGGGCGCTGGCGGCGCGCGCCTCGCGCTGGAAACGCTCCAGGGCCTGGTGGTCCTGCGCCAGTTCCTCGGGCAGAAACTTGAGCGCCACAAAGCGGCCCAGCTTGGTGTCCTCGGCTTTGTAAACCACACCCATGCCGCCGCCACCGAGCTTTTCGAGGATGTGATAGTGCGAAACGCTTTGTCCGATCATGGCGGGTCCGCCGCTTGCGGGGGCCATCATAGGGGCACCCGCAAACCCAAGTCAACCCTGCTCGATTCCGCCCGGATTGACTTCCCGTGCCGGCTCGGATAGGCTGAAGTCTGCGGGCACATTCCCCCTCAATCCAGCGGCGCCCGGCGCCGACCTTCCAGCCGCTGCGAGGGACAAAGGATACAGGCGCGTGCGCAGAGTTTACCTGGACAACAACGCCACCACTTCCGTCGACCCCGAGGTTCTGGAGGCGATGCGGCGGTATTTCCTGGAAGATTACGGCAATGCGTCCTCGGTGCACTGGTACGGGCAGCAGGCCAAAACGGCGCTCGAGGAGGCGCGCGAGCAGGTAGCGCGGCTGCTCAACGCCCGCGCCAACGACATCGCCTTCACCAGCGGCGGCACGGAGGCCGACAACAATGCCCTGGCGGGCATCGTGGCGGCGGCCAAGGGCGAGCGCAAGCACCTGGTCACCACCAGCATCGAGCACCACGCCGTCCTGCACACTGCGCACGCGCTCGAGAAGCGCGGGGTGGAAGTGACCTACGTGCGCGTGGGATCGGACGGCATCGTTGACCCACAGGACGTCGAGCGTGCCCTGCGCCCGCATACGGTGCTGATCTCCGTGATGATGGCCAACAACGAGCTCGGCACCTTGCAGCCGCTCGAGGAAATTGGACGCATCGCGCGCGAGCACGACGTTTATTTCCACACCGACGCCGTGCAGGCGGTGGGCAAGGTGCCCATCGACGTCGAGCGCCTGGGCGTGGACCTGCTCTCGCTTTCCGCCCACAAGCTGCACGGGCCGAAAGGCGTGGGCGCGCTCTACGTGCGCAAGGGCACGGCGCTCGAGCCGCTGCTCTACGGCGGCCAGCACGAGCGCGGACGCCGGCCGGGCACGGAAAATACTCCCGGCATCGTGGGCCTGGGCAAAGCCGCGGAAGTGGCCCAGCGGCACGGCGAAGAGGGCGCGCGCCGCATCGCCGCGCTGCGCGACCGGCTGGAGGAGGGAATCCTGGCCAAGGTTCCGTTCGCTTATCGCAACGGCGCCGCGGCGCCGCGCCTGCCCAACACCTCGAACGTGCGCTTCGACTATATCGAGGGCGAGAGCTTTGTGATCGCCATGGACCTGCGGGGCGTGGCCTGCTCGACGGGCTCGGCGTGCTCGTCGGGCTCGGTCTCCCCTTCGCACGTGCTCACCGCCATCGGGCTCAACGGGCCGCGCGCCCGCGCCAGCATCCGCTTTAGCCTGGGACGCATGAATGCCGGCGAGGACGTTGATACGGTGCTCGAAGTCCTTCCCGGCGTCGTCGAGCAACTGCGCTCCGTGTCCGCTCAATACAAAAAGGCAGTGGCAAGCGGCAAGCAGTGACGAGCAAAAGAAAGCAAGTTTCTTCCGGCCGCTCGACTGCCCGCCGAAGCCTTGGCGCAGGCGGGTCGCTTGTCACTTGTCACTTAAGAAATGACCGTCGCCATCGCGATGAGCGGCGGGGTGGACAGTTCCACCGCCGCCGCTCTGCTCGCTGAAAACAATTCGCTCTCGCACGCGCCGGGCTCGCCGACCCTGGTGGGGCTGACCATGCAGCTCTGGAACCAGCGGCGCTTGCCGGCGCTCCAGAGCCTGCGCGGCGGCGCCGGCGGCGCGCGCTGCTGCTCGCTCGACGATACCTACGACGCGCGGCGCGTGGCGGGATTCCTCGGCATCCCCTACTACGTCGTCAACTTCGAGCGGCGATTTGAAGAGGCGGTGGTCGAGCCCTTCGTCCGGCAATACCTGGCGGGCGAGACGCCCATCCCTTGCAGCCTCTGCAACACCGAAATCAAGTTTCAGGAGCTCATCCGCGCCGGACTTTCCATCGGCGCCTCTCGGGTCGCCACCGGGCACTACGCGCGGCTGCGGCAGGACGAGCGTACCGGCCGCTTCCGCCTCTTTGCGGGCGTTGACGCGACGCGCGACCAATCCTACTTCCTCTTCGGGCTCACCCAGGAGCAGCTCGCGCGGTCGCTCTTCCCACTCGGTGAGCTCACCAAGGAGCAGGTGCGAGACCTGGCGCGCGCCCGGCGCTTGCCCGTGGCCGACAAGCCCGACAGCCAGGAAATCTGCTTCGTGCCCACGGGCAGCTACCGCGACTTCATCCAGGCTTACCTGGCCGAGAAGGGCCGCGCGCTCGACGAGCGCCCGGGCGAGGTGGTCGCGACCGACGGCCGCGTCCTCGGCGAGCACACGGGGCTCTACCAGTTCACCGTGGGGCAGCGCAAGGGTCTGGGCGTCGCGGTGGGCGAGCCGCTCTACGTCATCGAGCTCGACCGCGAGCGCAACCGCGTGGTGGTGGGCGGCGAAGACGCACTGCTCCGCCGGCGGCTGGAGGTGGAAGGAGTCAACTGGATTCGCGAGGTCGCGGAGGGCGAAATCTTTGAGGCGCGGGTGAAAATCCGCCACCAGCACCAGCCTGCCGCGGCGCGCGTCGAGTGCTGCGCAAACGCCCGGACATGGGTCGAGTTCCACGCCCCGCAACGCGCCGTCACCCCCGGCCAGGCCGCGGTCTTCTACAGCACCGGCCAAGATAAGGAAATTATCGGCGGCGGCTGGATCGCGCGCGTCGAGCCGCAGGAGTCTTGAGGGTCCGCTTCTCTGCCCTCGGCGGGCGCAAAGGCAAAGCGTAGAATTCCCGCAGAAAATTCCAGGCACAGGGCGCCAGGCGGCGCGAGGCAGCGCTTGCGCGCATCTGCGCTTTCAGGCGCTCGACGTCGCGGGGGACGTCCACATCCGCCAGCGGCTCGAGCAGCGCGCAGGAGAGACCGCCGCGCGCCAGGCGCCCCAGCACGTCGCGGCGCGCCCAACGGCTTCCCCAGCGCACGCCGCGCAGCAAGCCCGGCAGCAGACGCCGCAGCCCGATGAGATAAAAACCTCCGTCCGGGCAAGGTCCCAAAACCGCATCGCACACCCGCAACTCCTCCAGGGCCGCGCGCAGCAGGCGTGCGGGGAGCAGCGGCGAATCGGTGCCGATCACCACCACCCGGCCGTGGCGCGGCAGCAGGCGGCGGAAAGCGTCGGCAAGGCGCTCGCCCAGTCCGCCGCCGCGCTGGCGTCGGAGGGTGTAGTCGCTCAGGGATGAGGTAACGGGAAAATCGCGCCCGGAGAGGAAGAAGAACGGCGCTACTCGGCGGGAAAGAGCGTTAACTTTGCGCAGGGTGTCGGCCAGCAGCGCAGCGTGAAAATCGGCGGCGCCGCGCGGGCCCAGCAGGGGCTGGAGGCGGGTCTTGGCTTCGCCCGCGACCGGAGCCCGGGCAAAAACCGCCAGGGCCGGAAGGGCTCCAACCGACGGCCCGTTATCCTGAGCGCGCAGAGACAAGAAACCGGCCTGTGATGAACAAATCGCGAGCCCATCCCGGCGCGGGAGGGCCGCTCAGATAAACATCTGCTCGTCTTGCGTGGCCTCGCTAACGCTGGTCCGCCGGCGGGCAAAGAGAAATTCCAGCCCCGTGCGCACCCCCTTCAGGATGGCGGCCACTTCCTGAATGGGAGCCAGCACGTTCTGCTGCACCACGTCGCTGGTGGTTTCCACCTTCTCCACCAGATCGGTCACCATCTGATCGACGCGGATGACCTGCAGGCGACTCTTGTCCACCAACTCCTCGACCACCCGGTCCACGTGCCCGCTGCGCTCGCGCAGCATGCGGCTGATTTCCTCCAGGTTGCTCCCGATGTTGCGCACCGGCTCGCGGGAGGTGGTCACCATCTCGGTCAACGACTGGGTGAGGGGATCGAGACGCTGCTTGAGGTCGGCGCGCACCCCTTCCACCTGGGAGCGAATCCTGTGGATGCTCATCCAGATTCCCAGCATCGACACCGCCTGCATGAGCACGGCCAGGGCTACCAGTATCAGCACCACGTTCAAGGTCGCGTTGGACGCCATGTTCGCTTCGCCTTGGAGGGGCCCATCCGGCCCCTCTTACGCTTTGGATTTTTCTTCCCGGTAGGCCTGCTTGCCGGCCTCCAGCGCCGAGTTCACTTTCTCGCGCTCGCGCGCCAGACGCTCCTTGCCACGGTCCACCAGGTCTTCGGCCTGTTGCCGCAACTCCTTGCTTCGGCCGGAGACGTACTCGCGTCCCTCTCCGGCTTTCTGGGTGATCAAATCGCGCGTCTCCTTGCCCGATTGGGGAGCAAACAGCAGGGCCAGGACGGCGCCAATACCCATTCCCGCCAGAAAGAAACCCAGATTCGACCCGCCATTGTTTTCGCTCATCGTCAAACCTCCGATGCAAAATCGTCACACCCTAGCTGGCTCGCAGGGCGTCGGCAAAACGTTCCTTCTGCCGGGTCACGTAATCCTTCCCTTTGTCCACGGCTTCTTCCGCCTGCCGGCGCAGTTCCTTGCCGCGCGCCGCGACGTAGTCGCGGCCTTCCTCCGCTTTATTGGCAATCAGACGGCGCGTCTGCTTCCCCGACTTGGGAGCAAACAAAACCGCTGTAACGGCGCCTAAACCAGCGCCAATCGCAAAGTACCCCATGTTGGTCCAGAATCGGTTGCCGCTCATATTCGACCTCCTTTCTACCTCTCGCCAAAGTCCAAGATACCACCGCACTCGACCTGTGTCAATCTGATAAGCAGTTTTATTTGCTTAATTTTAATAAAGTAGACCGTCTGGACGGTTTATTAACTTACGACTTCTCGCTGCCTGCAAGGTGTTGCAAAATCCTGCGCGCTTGCACCGCTCCGATCGCCTCGCGCAGCGTTTCCTCAGGCACTTCGCGCAGCGCCTGCACGCTCCCAAAGCGCCTCACCAACTTGGCAGCTGTCTTGGGTCCAACGCCCGCAATCTGCGTCAACTCGGAAGCGAGCTGCCTTCCGCCGCGCCGGGCACGGTGGAAGGTGACGGCGAAGCGGTGTGCTTCGTCGCGGATCTGCTGGACCAGGTGGAGGACGGGAGAGTGGGCGTCGAGGGCCACGGGGTGGTTCTCGCGGCCCGGAACGAAGAGCAGTTCTTCCCTCTTGGCGATGCTGGCCAGGGGCTGGTTGATGATCTCCAGTCCTTCCAGCGCCTGGGCAGCGGCGTGCAGTTGCCCCACGCCGCCGTCAATCAGCACCAAGTCAGGCAGTGGTTTCTTCTCGTCTTGCAGCCGCCGGTAGCGCCGCCCCACAACCTCCCTCATGCTGGCGAAGTCGTCGTTCTGGGGAACGGTCTTGACGATGAACTTGCGGTAGTCAGACTTCTTCATGCTCCCGTTTTCCCACACCACCATCGAGGCCACGATATCGCTCCCCTGGGTATGGGAGACGTCGAAAGCCTCGATGCGCGCCGGCGCCCGGGGAAGGTCGAGGGCCTCAGCCAGACCTTCCATCACCTCGCGCGCCTTGGGCTGCATCACCCGGAAGCGCCGTTGGAAGGAATGGCGGGCGTTGCGCTCCACCAGATCCAGGAAGGCGCGGCGCTTACCGCGCTGGGGCACCAGGATGCGCACCGCGCGGCCGGTCTTCTCGGCCAGAAGTTCTTCCAGCAGCGCGCGGTCCTCGAAGTCGGCGGGAACGTGGATTTCCCGCGGCAGGTAGGGTTGATCGAGGTAGATCTGCTTGAGCAAGGCGGAGAGAAACTCGGCGGGGTCGAAATCCTCCAGGTCTTCCCAGAAGAACTCGCGGCGGTCAACGGCGCGCCCGCCGCGCAGGTGGAACAAGTTGACGGCAGCCAGGGGGCCCTCGCGGTGCCAGGCAAGGAAGTCGGCGTCCTCGCCCTGCGGCGAGGCCATGCCCTGGCGCTCGCGGATCTGCTCGACGGTAGACGCCTGGTCGCGGTAGCGCGCCGCCTCCTCGTAGGCCTGGCGCTCGGAAGCTTCCTCCATTAGGCGGCGCAACTCGCCTACCAGGTCGCTCTGCCGGCCTTCCAGCAGCATGCGCACATGGCGCACCGCCTGCGCGTAGGCCTGCGGCGTGGTCAGGTCCTCGACGCACGGCCCCAGGCAGCGCCGGATGTAGTACTGCAGGCAGGGCCGCGGGTGGTAGCGCGTCAGGTCCACCTTGCAGGAAGGCACCAGGAAGCGCCGGTGCACGAGATCCACGACGCGGTAAGCCAGCCCGCCGGGAAAGTACGGCCCGTAGTATCGCGACCCATCCTTCTTCAGCCGCCGGGTGACGTAGACGCGCGGAAAGCGCTCGCCCAGGGTGAGCTTAATGTAAGGGTAAGTCTTGTCGTCGCGCAGCAGGACGTTATAGCGGGGGTGATGCTCCTTGATGAGGTTGTTTTCGAGTGCCAGGGCCTCGCGCTCGTTGGCAACCAGGATGGTCTCCAGATCGGCGGCGGCCTCCAGCATACGGT
>JBJKQV010000222.1:0-4354 GCA_046704985.1 Terriglobia bacterium | reverse complement strand
GGCATCACCCAGAAAACCAATCCTGAGCGGGAGGAACCATGAGTCTGAGCGCCGAGCAAGCCAAAACCATCGCCGAGTACGCCTTGGCCGACTACGAGTACGAGCGCGGTTTGACGCGCAACGTGATCGCCGCTATGCCGGCGGGCCACGAGGATTACAAACCCGATCCCAAGAGCATGGCGGCGCTGGACCTGGCCTGGCACATCGTCAGCACTGAGAAGTGGCTGATGGACGCCGCCTGCGCGGGCAAGTTCGCCGACGGCGAACACGGGCGCCCCGCCGAGCTGCGCAACGCCCAGGACGTCGTCGCCTGGTACGAGAAGAACGTTCCCGCGTCGGTCAGCGCCGTGCGCGGGCTTTCGGGCGAGCAACTGGCCCGCATCATCGACTTTTTCGGCAAGATGCAGCTGCCTACGGTATCGATCGTGACCATGATGGTCAAGCACAGCGCGCATCACCGCGGCCAGCTTTCCACCTACCTGCGCCCCATGGGCGGCAAGGTGCCGGGCATTTACGGCCCCAGCGCCGACACGCAGTAAACGGCTTTGCAGTGCGGGAGCGTGAGCTTTCGCTGAGTTCGCCGCACCGGGCGGAGGAAGGGCCGAAAGCGGCAGCTCTGCTGCCGCACTCCCCAAGCTTGCCGCCCGGCGGTTTTGTGATAAACTTCCCGGCGTCAAAATGGCGCGCACGCGCGACCGCAAAGCATTCCGTTGTACGCAGCAATTCGAAGCCCAGGCCTGGCGGCGGGGCTGGCGGCTGGTTGCGGGCTGCGACGAAGCGGGACGCGGGGCGCTGTTGGGACCCCTTTACGCCGCCGCCGTCATCCTCGACCCCTCTCAGCCCATTCCGGGCGTGGACGATTCCAAAAAACTCACCCCCGCCGACCGCCAGGAGCTGGCGGTGCTGATTCGCGCCCGCGCCGTGGCCTGGGCGGTGGTGGGCGTGGAAGCCGCGGAGGTGGACGCGCTCAACGTCTACGAAGCTTCGCGCCAGGCCATGCTGCGCGCCCTGCGCCAGCTGGTGCCCGAGCCCGACTTCATCCTCACCGACGCCATGCCGCTCGAATCCGCCGAGGGGTTCAACATTCCCCACCGCCCGCTCGTGCACGGCGACGCGCGCTCGGTCTCCATCGCCGCCGCCTCCATCCTCGCCAAGGTGGAGCGCGACGCGCGCCTGGTCGAGCTTGACCGCGAGTATCCGCACTATGCGCTCGCCCGCAACAAGGGCTACGGCACCCCCGACCACCTCTCGAGCCTCGCCCGCTACGGCCCCTGCCCCCAACATCGCCAGACCTTCCAGCCCGTCAAGGATTACCTGCTGCCGCTGTTTCCGTTCGGAAGAGCGTAGGAAGAAGTTGTCAGTTGTCAGTTATCAGTATTCAGTAAAACTCCAACCCCTTAAGGTCCGGCCGCTTAATCCGTCCCTCACTGAAAACTGAAAACTGACTTGCCACTTGCCACTCGCCACTGCTTCATTCGTACCGCAGCGCCGTCATGGGATCCACCCTGGCCGCCCGCCGCGCGGGAATGTAACTCGCCAGCAAGGCCACGCCTATCAGGATCAGCGAGACAGCAACGAACGTCACCGGGTCCGTGGGCTTCACGCCGTAGAGCAAGGTCGACAGAAATCGAGTGAGCGCCAGCGCCCCGGCAAGTCCAATCGCCACTCCGATGAGCGCCAGCCCGAACCCGCGCCCCACGACTAGTCTCAAAACGTCGCCGCGCCGCGCCCCCAGCGCCATGCGGATGCCGATTTCGCGCGTGCGCTCGCCGGCAGAATAGGACACGACGCCGTAAATTCCGACCGCAGCGAGGAGCAAGCCCAAGAGCGCAAATGAGCCGAGCAACAGCATATTCACGCGGCGAGGCGTGATGGACTTCGCCCGCAATTCGTCCAAGGTTGCAATGTCGTGCGGTGGCTGGCTCGGGTCGATGGCTGAGACCTGCCCGCGCACCGCCGCGGCCCAATTGAGCGGGTCGCCCGCCGTGCGGGTGAGGATGGTCATGAAAGGGCCGGCGGCCTGCTCGTAGGGAAGATAAATCTCGGGAAACGGCTTCATTTCCGGCTGCAGGCGGGCATCATCCGCGACCCCGACAATAGTGAGCCAATCTTTCTTCCGCACCCAGCTCGGAATTTTCGCACCCAGACACCCTTTTTCTTCGGGACAATAGGCGTGTGCGAAGGCCTGATTGACAATGGCTACCAACAGCGAGCCTTGGCGGTCTGCATCGGTAAAGAAGCGTCCTTCTTCGAGGGGAATCTCCATGGTTCTGAAATAATCGGGAGTTATATATTCGAACGCGGCATCAGAAACCTCACTCACTTTTCCGTTCAGGTTCCATGTCCCCGTCAGCCTCGTCTCCCGAACTCCCAAAGGAGGAAAACTATCACCCGCCACGGAGCGAACACCCGGCAGTTCCCTGATCCGGCCAATGACCTGCTCGAAAAACGCCAACTGGGCGGCCGGTGAGGAATATTGAGAGGGCGTCAGGTCAACCGTCATGCTGAGTACGTCGGACGATTTAAACCCCATGTTGATGCCGCGTTCGGTCAGGAATCCTCTGAAGAGCAATCCAGCGCCGATCAAAAGCACCAACGCCAGGGCGGTCTCGGCAACGATCAACGTATCGCGTAAGCGCTTGCCCGAACCCAACTCGCTTGCGTTTCGAGGCGCTTGCTTGAGCGTTTCGTTGAGCGGGACCCGGGAGGCGTGGAGCGCGGGGGCAATGCCGAAAATCACTCCCGTAAGTGCGGCCAGGCTGAGCGTAAACACGACAACGCGCCAATCGAATCGGATCGGTTCGAGCGAAGGTAAATTTCTTGAAATGAGGGAAACCAATACACCCTTTCCCAGGCCTGCCAAAGCCAGTCCCATGGCGCTTCCCGCGAAAGCGAGCAGCGCGCTTTCCGTCAGCAGTTGGCGGATAATCCTTCGCCTTCCGGCGCCCACGGCCAGCCGCACCGCCATTTCCTTCTGACGATGGGCTGAGTGGACAAGCATGAGATTGGCGACATTCACGCAGGCAATGAGCAGCAGTATGCCGACGGCTCCCAGGAAGAGCGTTAACAAGCGCCGCGATTTAGAAACCACCTCACTTTGCCAGGTTGAGAGGACCACGCTCTCCTTTTGGCCCTTGCGCAGAGTGGATTGAAAGATCGTGTTGAGCTCAGAAGTCGCGCTCGCCAAACTGATTCCGGCCTTGAGCCTGCCAACCGTTTTAACGGGCTGGAAGGAGCCTCGCGGGCCTTCTGCGGGAGCGAGAGGAACCCACAACGCGTAGTTGAAGGGGTTGCGCTCCGGAACAACAAAACCGGGGGGCAGCACGCCCACGACCGTGCAGCTTTTCCCGTCCAGCGTGATGGACTTACCTACAATATGCGCATCGTTGTGGAAGCGATTCACCCAAAGACCGTGACTCAAAACGGCGACAAGCGGCCCGCCGCGACGGTCTTCTTGCGGAAGGAAGAGCCGGCCTAGAACAGGGCGTACACGCAGAAGCGTGAAAAATGACGCACTTCCGAGACCGTAAGTGACACGCTCAGCACCGCCTTCCCCGGCGAGATTCGCATAAGAAAACATATAGCCGGCAATCGAACTAAGGGTGTGGTTTTGATCTCGGAGGGCAGCAAACTGTTCGTACGTCAGGTATGGGTTGACGCCGTATTTCGGCCCGAGATTGGAGCTGACATAAACCAATCGGGAGGGATGCGAATAGGGAAGGGGTCGAAGGAGTACGGCGCTAAACACAGTGAAAATGGCTGCCGTCGCGCCGATGCCCAGGGCGAGCGTCACGACAGCCACCACCGTGAAGCCGGGGTTGCGGCGCATTTGCCGCAGGGCGTAGCGAACGTCCTGGACGAGTTGCTCGAGCCGGCGCCCGCCCCATTGGTCGCGCGCCGCTTCCTTCACCAGGCCTACGTTCCCGAACTCGCGCAGGGCCGCCGCGCGGGCTTCGTCAGCGGGCAGGCCCTCCGCCATCTTTTCGCGCACGCGCTCCTGGAGGTCAAACCTCAGCTCCTCGTCGAGCTCGCGCTCGGCTTTGCCTCGACGAAACAGCGCTCCGAACTTTTGCGCCAAACGGGAAAGCATCCTGAGTCCTCAGTCGTCAGTCCTCAGCCTTCAGTTCTCGGTTCTCGATTCCCTGCTCTCGGTTCTTGCGCATTCGGCGTGCACACCAGCCGCCACCGTCCCTCCTAGCTCTCTGCTTTCTGGCTTCTGGCTTCCGAGTCCTGACTCCTTCGTGCCACTCTTCACTCGCCACTTGTCACTGGCCACTTGTCACTAGCCTTGGCGCGGCTCCATAATCCCGGCAATGGCTCCCACCAACTGCTCCCAGCGCGAGCGCTCGGAGAG
>JBJKQV010000221.1:0-3411 GCA_046704985.1 Terriglobia bacterium | reverse complement strand
GCCCTAGGCCGGAGCCCTCCCGAGGCGGCTCCTCTACGTGTCAATCTGCGCGCGCTGCAGCGTGTCGCTGTAATCCACGTAAACCGACTTCCACTCGGAATAGAAATCCAGCGCCGCGGTGGCTGCCTCGCGATGACCGTTGCCGGTCTGCTTGGTGCCGCCGAAGGGCAAGTGAGTTTCCGCGCCGATGGTGGGAGCGTTGACGTAGAAGATGCCCGTTTCCATGTCCCGCATGGCCCGGAAGGCGTTGTTCAGGTTGCGGGTGTAAATGGAAGACGACAGTCCGTAGACGACGCCGTTGGCGACCTCGAGCGCCTCGTCCAGCCCGTCGACGGGAATCACCGAGACCACGGGGCCGAAGATTTCCTCCTGGGCGATGCGCATGTTCGCGGCGCAGTCGCCGAAGATGGTGGGAGCGTGGAAAGCTCCCTGGTCGTAGGCGCCGCCGGTCAGGCGCTGGCCGCCGCAAAGCAGCTTGGCGCCCTCGCGCTTGCCGATCTCGACGTACTCCTCGACGGTCTTCAACTGCCCTGCGTTGATCAGCGGGCCGACCTGCACGGCGGGATCGAGGCCGTCGCCCACCTTGAGCGAGCGCGCGCGCTCGACGAACCGGTCCATGAACTCCTTGTAAACTTTCTTGTCCACGGTGATGTGGCTGGTGGCGGTGCAGCGCTGCCCGGTGGTGCCGAAGGCGCCCCACAGCGCGCCGTCCACGGCCAGTTCGAGGTTGGCGTCTTCCAGCACCATGATGACGTTCTTGCCGCCCATCTCCAGGCAGGCGTGCTTGAAGGACGTCGAGCAGGCCTCCGAAACCCTCCGGCCGATTTCGGTCGAGCCGGTGAAGGAAACCACGCGCACGTTGGGATGGTTCATCAGCGGCTCGCCCACTTCGCTGCCGCTTCCGGTAACGTAGTTCACCACGCCGCGCGGCACGCCGGCTTCTTCCAGCGTGCGCACCAGGTTGTAGGCGGAAAGCGGCGTGTCGGTGGCGGGCTTGATCACCACCGTGTTGCCGCAGATCAGCGCCGGCATGATCTTCCAGGAGGGGATGGCCATGGGAAAGTTCCAGGGGGTGATGAGCGAACAGAGGCCGATGGGGCTGCGCACGCTCATGCAGAACTTGTTGCGCAGCTCGGACGGCGTGGTCATGCCGAACTGCCGCCGCCCTTCGCCCGCCATGTAGAAGCTCATGTCAATGGCTTCCTGCACGTCGCCGCGCGTTTCGTCCAGGATCTTGCCCATCTCGCGCGTCATCTGTTCGGCCAGGGGTTCCTTGCGCTCCTGCAACATGCGCGCGGCGCGGAAAAGGATTTCGCCGCGCTTGGGCGCGGGCACCAGCCGCCAGGTCTTGTAAGCCTGCGCGGCGGCGGCCAGGGCGTTCTCCACGTCCTGGGCGTTGGACTTCTGAAAGATGCCGACCAATTCCTGACGGTTGGCGGGGTTGACGTTCTCGAACGTCCGGCCGCTCGCCGATTCCATCCATTCACCGTCAATGTAGTTCTTGAAAACTTTGGGGGGTGCCATCACTTCCTCCTTCTCGTTGGGACGTGGCGGACAGACCCTCCGCGCCCCCGTGCGGGATCCGTATGCGTCAAATGTGTGCCCCGGCAATATAACAAAGGGACCGGCCGCCAGCAAGTTGACCCAATGTCGGCACGCACCGGACGTGAAAAGTTCCGCACCGAGCCGCCCAAGGCCGCACATCTGCGCGCCGCGATTTTCGCGCCCGGCGCGTTGCTTGCACGGCTCGCACCGGTGGCGCTGGCAGCTTTGGGCCAGGAATGCGCAGCGCGACGGCCGGGGCCATTCGCAACGGCTGAAGGGGGGTAGCCGCGGTGGGCGTTTTTCCAACCGTGGGTTTCTCGTCCGGCAAAGGCGCGCCTACGCCAAGGCTCCGGCGGACGAGCCCACGGAAAATTCCCTGCGCGAATTAACCGTGGCTACCAAGGCGCGCGGTCCGCCTTGAAGTAGCAAAGGAAGCTGCGGGATTTCAGCCAACCATATGCCTACGCCGGTCCCGTCCTTGCGTTGGGGTAAGTTCCGCCCGGCGCCACAGGATGCCGGGTGGAGACTTCTGTAGCGCCGCTCTATGAGCGGCGAAGACGCCGGTCACACCTGCCTGCGCAGGCAGGGCCCGGATTCCGGCCTTGCGACTTGCTAATTCCACGTAGGGGCACGGCTGCCTGCGCCCCAGAGGCTTCGGCCGCCGGGGCGCGCCGTGCCCCCACGCAGCGGCGAGGAGGGTGCGTTGCGGTACAAAACCGAGTAAGGGGGTCCCGGCCGTCTTGACAGTCCTTGGCGCGGCGGATAAAATACCTAGAGAGAGTGTTGCTAATTAGCTGATTCGCTGTGACTTAGGTTGAGGCTATGAGGAGCGAGGAACTGGACGCCAGGGCGCGTCGTGTCCTGGCGGCGGTGGTGGCGCAATACATTCGCGGTGGCGAGCCGGTGGGCTCCAAGGCCGTGGCCCGCCATTTCTCCGAGTCGGTCAGTTCGGCGACCATTCGCAACACCATGGCGGAGCTGGAGGCGGCCGGATACCTGGTGCACCCGCACGTCTCCGCCGGGCGGATTCCCACCGACAAGGCTTATCGCTACTACGTGGACCGGATGCTGGGGGCCACGCAGCTGAAGGCGGCGTTGCAAGAGTTCATTGACCAGGCGCTGGGCTCCGAGCAGGACGCTCCCGAGCGCCTGATGGCCAAGACCTCGCACGTGCTGGCGCAGGTTTCCGGCAACGTGGGGCTGGTGCTGGGTCCGGCGCCGGAAGAAAAGGTTCTGGAGCACATCCACTTCGTCAAGCTGCCCGAGCACCGCGCCCTGGCGGTGATCGTTTCCAAGCCCGACCTGGTGGAGAACAAGGTCATCCACGTGGAAGAGGATTTGCCGCAGGTGGAATTGGACCGCATCGCGCGCTACCTGAACGAGGAATTCCGCGGCTGGTCGCTGCGCACCATCCGCATGGAAATTTTCCAGCGCCTGGAAGAGATGAAGGCGCTTTGCGACCGCCTGCTCTCCAACGCGGCGCGGCTGTTCATCTGGGGAGCGCTGGCGGAGCCGGAGCCCGGCCCGGTGTTCATCGAGGGCACGGCGGCTTTTCTGGGACGCCCGGAGTTCGAGGACGCGGAGAGAATCAAGGAACTGATCTCCACCTTCGAGGAAAAGACCCGGCTGGTGCAGATTCTGAACGCCTGCATGGCTTCTTCGGTGCCGGGGGTGCGCGTGGTGATCGGGCGCGAGAACCCCACCAGCACCATGCAGGATTGCACGCTGATTCTGGCGCCTTACCGCTATCGCAGCCGGGTGGTGGGAACACTGGGAGTGGTGGGGCCGATGCGCATGGAATACGATCAGGCCATCACCACGGTGGATTACGTTGCCCGCTTGTGCAGCAAGCTGCTGAGCATCAGT
>JBJKQV010000220.1:0-2660 GCA_046704985.1 Terriglobia bacterium | reverse complement strand
CCGGGTCGCCGACCTTGTGGTCCAAAACCAGCCCCACGCCCGGGTCGATCACCGAATCCAGGCGCTCGCGCCCGGCGCCCAGGTGCATGGAAGCGCGGCCGATGGTTTCGGCTTCCAGGCCGGCAATCCAACCGTCGCGGGGCGCCGCCACCGTCTCTTCGAAGCGCGCCCCCGGCAAGCGCCCGTAATCATCGATCACGCCCGCGTCGCCGCCCTGCGCGGTGATCGTCCGCCGGAAGCATTCCAGGGCCTGCCCGTTGGCAATCAGGGTGTCGAACTTCTTGCGCGCCTCGGCCAGTGACCGGGCCGCCTTCCCCATCACGAACATGCGCGCCGTCAGCTCGCGCGAGACCTCCACCAGGTCGCGAGGCCCGCGCCCTTTCAGGGTCTCCAGCGACTCGATCACTTCCAGTGAGTTGCCGACGGCGTTGCCGAGGGGCTGATTCATGTCGGTCAGCAGGGCGCGCACGCGCTGGCCGCAGGCCGTGCCGATTTCCACCATGCGCGCCGCCAGCGCCCGGGAGTCTTCAAGCTTTTTCAGGAACGCTCCCGAGCCCGTCTTGACGTCCAGCACCAGGCCGTCAATGCCCTCGGCGAGTTTCTTGCTCATGATGGAAGCGCAAATCAAGGGCAGCGCCTCGACCGTGGAAGTCACGTCGCGCAGGGCGTAGATCTTGCGGTCGGCGGGGGCGAGGGTTTCGGTCTGTCCGATGAGCCCCATGCCCGTCGCGCGCAGCACGCGCCGGAAATCGTCGAGCGACAATCGGGTGTTGAAGCCGGGAATCGATTCCAGTTTGTCGAGGGTGCCGCCGGTGTGGCCAAGCCCGCGCCCGGAGATCATGGGCACCATCAGGCCGCCCGCCGCCGCCACGGGAGCGATAATCAGCGAGGTTTTGTCGCCCACCCCGCCCGTCGAGTGCTTGTCAATCTTCGCCTGCGGGAACTCGGAAAGGTCGACGCAGGCGCCCGAGTCGCGCATGGCCTCGGTGAGGTCCGCGGTCTCGCGCGCATCCAGGCCGCGGAAGAAGATCGCCATCAGCAGCGCCGAAGCCTGGTAGTCGGGAATCTCGCCGCGTGCGTAGCGGTCGACAAAAAAGAAAATCTCCTCGCGGTCGAGCGTCTTGCCGTCACGTTTCTTGCGAATGATATTGGGTGCTTCCATTGGCCTTCTCCGAAACGGGGACGTATATCAAAATTATGACGGAATTTCTATTGCTTTTGGTTACAGACCTCCCAGCGGCAGGCAAAAAAACCGGCGTTCAGGTGGTGCGGCGCAGGCGAAGGCAGGCGATCTCGGGCGGGCAGCCCAGGCGCACCGGCACCAGCACCTTGCCGATGCCGCGGCTGACGTAAATCTGCGTGCCGTCCACGCGGTTCCAGCCTTCCACGAAGCGCTCGCCGAGCTTGGAGCGTCCGCGCAGTGAGCCCAGCAGGGGCAGGCGCACCTGCCCGCCGTGGGTGTGGCCGGAAAGCACAAAGTCGATACCGTGGGAGGCGGCGGCAAAAATTCCCACGGGATTGTGGCAAAGCAGAATCTTGGGGTCGCGGGCGGGCACGGCGTCGAGCGCCGCAGGCAGGTCGTCGGCGGCCCACCACAGGTCGTCCACACCCAGCACCCAGAGCGCCGTCCCGCGGGCGCGCAGGGCGTGATGGGAATTGCGCAGCACGCGGATGTGCTGGGCGCGCAGGGCGCGCGTCATCTCTCCCGCGTCCACCTGAAAGTCGTGGTTGCCCAGCACCGCGTAAGTACCCAGGCGGCTGTGCAGCTTGCCCAGGGCGCGCGCCACCGGCCAGATGTAGGAAGGCGACAGGGTTACGTAGTCGCCGGTCAAGGCCACCAGGTCCGGGTGCAGCTGGTTGGCCAGGTGCACAGCGCGGTTCACCGTCTCCAGCGGCGTAAACAAACTGTGATGGATGTCGGTCAGGTGGACGATGCGCAGGCCGTTGAAGGCGGCGGGCAGGCGGCGCAGCCAAATCTCGGTCTCGCTAATCTCCGGATCGGGAGCGACAGGCAGGGCGGGAGGATGGTCTTCGGCGGGGCTCAGGCGCAGGGTGATCAACTCCCTGCGCTTCAAAAAGCGCCGCGGCCTCGAACGTTTTGACCTCTCCGTACCCAATGAGAAATCCGTGGTGCGGCGCCGCCGGGCGCCGCGCGCCTAAGGCCGGCCCTTCAGCACCTCGGCGAAAACTTCGAGCATGGCCTCGTGAACCAAGCCGTTGGAGGCAAAAACCTCGTCGGCGGTCACGTCAAAGGGGCCGCCCGCCAGGTTCGAGACGCGCCCTCCGGCCTCGCTGACCAGCAGCGCCCCGGCCGCCTTGTCCCAGGGGTTGAGTTTCAGTTCCCAAAAACCCTCGAAGCGGCCGGCAGCCACCGAACAGAGATCCAGCGCCGCCGAGCCCGCCCGGCGCACGCCGTGGCAAAGCTGCGTGAAGCGGTAATAGTACTGGATGTTGCGGTCGTGGTTGTTGGCAAAGGGCGGGAAGCCCGTGGCCACCAGGCACTCGGCGAGCTTCTCGGCCGGAGAAACGTGCAGGCGCTGGTTGTTCAGGTAAGCGCCCGAACCGCGCTCGGCCGTGTAGAGTTCCTCGCGCGTCGGGTCGTAGACCACCCCCGCCACAATCTCGCCGCGGTAGGCGAGCCCCAGGGTCACGCCAAAGAC
>JBJKQV010000219.1:0-12476 GCA_046704985.1 Terriglobia bacterium | reverse complement strand
GTCTCCGGCAGCGCCCGCGTCCGGCACGGCTCCCGCAGCGGCCACCGCCCCGGCGCCGGCCAAGCGCCTGCCCTGGCGGCTGGCGGCGGTGATCGGCGCCGTGATCGTCCTCACCGGCGCGGCGGCGTATTTCTTTTCCCACCGCACCCCGGTCTTGACTGAGAAGGACTCGATTCTGATCACCGACTTTGTGAACACCACCGGCGACTCGATGTTCGACGGCACGCTGCGCAAAGCCTTGTCGGTGGACCTGGGGCAGACGCCTTTTCTGAACGTTTATCCCCGATCCAAGTTGCAGAAGACGCTCCAGCTGATGGGCCGCCCGCCGGACACCCGCATCACCAGCGACGTGGGGCGGGACATCTGCCAGCGCGACGCCATCAAGGCCATGATCACGGGCTCGATCGCCAGCCTGGGCAGCCAGTACGTGATCACCCTGGATGCGGTGAGCGGCTCGACCGGCGACACGCTGGCGGAGACGCAAGCGCAAGCCTCCGACAAGGAGCAGGTGCTCGACGCCCTCGGCAAGGCGACGTCCGACCTGCGCGCCAAGCTCGGCGAATCGCTCAGCTCCCTCAAGAAGTTCAATACCCCGCTCGCCCAAGCCACCACCTCGTCGCTCGCGGCGCTGAAGGCCTTCACGATGGGCGACGAGACCTTCAACAAGGGAAACCAGCTCGGTGCCGCAGCGTCCTTCAAGCGCGCCGTCGAGCTCGACCCCAACTTCGCCCTCGCCTATGCCCGCCTGGGCACCATCTATAGCAACGAAGGGCAGCAGGCCCTCAAGGAGCAGTACCAGAAGAAAGCCTTTGACCTGAAGGACCGGGCGAGCGAGCGCGAAAGGCTCTATATCACCGCTCATTACTACATGGATTCCGTGGGCAACCTCGAGAAGGGCATCGAGGCTTACGATCTCTACAAACAGACTTACCCCCAGGATATGATTCCTTGGAACAACCTGGCGGTCGTCTATAACCAATTGGGGCAGTATGAGAAAGGGCTGGAAGATGCCCAGCAGGCCATCCGTTTGGCGCCCGAAATCTTCACCGGCTATCAGCAGGCTACCGAAGCCTACATGGGTCTGAACCGCCCCGACGAGGCCAGAGCGGTGGTGGAAAAAGCCCTGGCGCGGAATCTTGGTTCTTTCTTCGAACATGTGCATCTGGGCTGGATTGCCTTGGCGCAAGGCGACGAGGCCGCCTGGAAGCACCAGCAAGAACTGGCGTCGGCCACGCCGGAGGGGCGGCAATATGCTCTTTTCTTTGGTGCGCTGGTGGCGGCATCGCACGGCCGGCTCCAGCAGGCGCGCGATTCACTGCGGCGCGCCGGCCAGCTCGCTGCGCAACTGAACCTCAAGGAGTTCTGGGGCAGCACGCCGGGCCTAGAAAGCGGGCTCGAGGCCCACTTCGGTGAAAAACAAGCTGCCATCCGAGATGCCGAAGCGGCGCTGAAGTCTTCCCCTAGCTACGATGTAAAGCTGAACCTCGCCGCGGTCCTGGCGCTGGCGGGCCAAGACGCGAGGGCTGAGGCGCTGGCGAGCGAAGTGGCAAAGGAACGCCCGCAAGATACAATGGTGCAGTCGGTGCAGATTCCAACCGTCCAAGCCATCATTCAGATGAACCACGGCCAGGCGGCCAAGGCGATTGAAACCCTGGAAGCGGCGAAGCCTTACGACCGCACGAGCTCCGACGTGCTCGCTCTGCGCGCCCGGGCCTATCTCCAGGCTGGCCGGGCCGACGACGCCGTCGAGGAATTCCAGAAAGTTATTGCGCTCAAAAGTGTCCGGCCCTATGACCCCGCCATTTCGGTCGCGCAATTGGGCCTGGCGCGCGCTTATGCGCGGGCGGGGAACAAGGACCAGGCGCGCGTTGCTTATCAGAATTTCCTGGCGTTATGGAAAAACGCCGACCCCGACCTGCCTCTCCTCAAGCAAGCCCAAGCCGAATACGCCAGGCTGCAATAGGCCTTCCAACGTCTTCCCACCGGCTGTCATTCCCGTGCCGGCGGGGATCCTGGATGTTGGTGACCTTGAGGTTCACAAGGGGATAGCGCCGGGAGTGCGGCGGCTAATGTATGCGGGGGTTTTCGGGCTCGTCGGGGAAGTTCTCGTCCAAGAGCTTGCGTCCCGCGAAGCCTTCCTGAACGCGGTGCCAGTACTCGATGCGCTCTTCACCGAGCTTCCAGCAGAGATAAACCTCCTCGCCCTCGTGCCGGGCGGGGAAGTCCACCAAGCCTGTTTCCAGGTCCTTGACCAGGCATCCGGTGCGGGTAATCCTGGCCAGCGACTCGGTCAGCTGCTGGGTGAGTTGATCGCGCTCGGCTTTCTTCTCGGCCAGCGCCCTGCGGGGCGGGATGGAGCCGCCCAGCACCATGATCTCCGCCGAGGCGCGCGATAGCTCGCCCTCCAGGGTGTTGAGGCGGCGCTTCTGCTCGCACGCCCGCTCCAACTGGGGAGCGATCTCCGGCAGCAGTTCCTGGGCTTCCGCGAGTTTGAAGAATCGGGTGGCCATGGGGTTTGCGGCGCGCGCCGCACTCATCCTCCCAGCACGATCATTTCCAGTTTACGGTGCTCGGCGGCCTGGTAACCCGCCGCAGAGCGCAGGGCTTCCAGGCGCTCCTCCGAGTAGCGGTCGCGCCGCGCCGCCCACAGCGAGGCGACCAGCTCTTTCAAATCCTCGTCGCTGCCGCCGTTACGGAGGAAAGCCTTCAGGTCGTGCCCCTGGCGGGAGAACAGGCAAGTGACCAGCTTGCCGTCGGCGGTCAGGCGCGCACGCGTGCAATCGGCGCAGAAGGGTTCGGTCACCGAGGCGATCACGCCCAACTCGCCGCCGCCGTCGGCGAACTGATAGTCCACCGCCGGAGCGCTGGGGTCGTTGCGCGGCGCCGCGCGCAGGGGATAGCTTGCCGCCACACGTTCCAGGATCTCGCGCTTGGGAACCACCCGCTCGAGCGTCCAGTGGTTGGAATTACCCACGTCCATAAACTCGATAAAGCGCAGGGCAAAGCGGTTGCGGCGCGCGTACTCGACCAGGGGAAGGATTTCGTCGTCGTTCACGCCGCGCTCGATGACGGCGTTGATTTTGATGGAGTCAAACCCGGTGCGCTGCGCCGCCTCCAGGCCCGCCAGCACGCGCTCCAGGTCGCCGCGCTGGGTGAGGCGGCGGAACCGGGCCGCGTCCAGGGTGTCCAGGCTGACGTTCAGGCGCCGCAGGCCCGCGGCGCGCAGTCCCTCCGCTTTTTCCTCCAGCAGCAGGCCGTTGGTGGTCAGGCAGAGGTCCTGCAACCCTTCCAGCCCCGCCAGGCGCGCGATCAATTCTTCCAGGGATTTGCGCACTAGCGGCTCGCCCCCCGTGAGGCGAATCTTGTTCACGCCCTGCCGGACGAAAATGCGCGCCACACGGGCGATTTCCTCGTAGGTGAGCAGTTCCTGGCGCGCGATCCACTCGTACTCGGCGAAGGGCATGCAGTAAGTACAGCGCAGGTTGCAGCGGTCGGTGACCGAGATGCGCAAGTCGCGGAGCGGGCGTTGGAAGGCGTCGTGAAGCATAGGTTGGGCAGCGGCGGCAAATCTGCGCGCCGCACAAGAAAGCCTGCCGGCGTGTGCGGCAGGCGGGGTTTTTCTCCTGCGAAAGTCGTCCCTGTCTCTGTTCCCGGACTCAAGCCGGCGTTTTGCAAAGCCCGCGGAACCCTTTCATTCTAGCCCACCTGCCGCCCCCGGGCAAGCCGCCCGACGCTTCGCGGACAGCTTGTTTTCCCTTGCCGGGAAGCGTAGACTGACGCAGATGCGGGAGCGTCGCCAAGTTCCGCGATACCAGTTTCACGGTGTGGGGCAGGTTCATGAACTGCCCGACGGGGATGCTGTGCCCGTGACCTTCACCACCCTCAGCACCAAAGGCTGCCGCGTGCGCGGGGCGGATGTGCCCGCCGCCGGGAAGCACTGCCTGCTGAGCTTCGAGTACGAGGGCAAGGAGTTCGAGGGCGAAGTGCAGGTGGCCTGGAAACATCCCCAGGGTGGCGCCGGCCTGCTGTTCCTGCCGCTTTCCGACGAGCAAGTCGATTTCATCCGCCACCTGTGCGCCGGCCTGACACTCGAGATTCCTCCCCCCCGCACCGCCGGGTAGTTCCCGGCCCGCGCGGGCCAAGAGCCTGGAAACAAAAAGGCCGTCCGTCAACTGACGGACGGCCTTCTGATTTCAGAGGCTCGAAAAGTTAGGCCGGAACGTTTTCGGTCTCGGTCACGGGCTTGCCCTGGCCGTTGCCGTTCCCGTTGCCATTGCCGCCCAATTGAACGAGGGTCTCGGGCTTCTTCTTGAGGACCATCTCCTCGTAGATGGCGCGGGCCTGGCGCGCTTCCCAGGCCGCCTTGCGCCGGGCGCGTTCTTCCTCGGCGGCGGTCATGGGGATGTCGTGGGCGCGCTCGCGCACGCGGTTGGCGTCGTCGGAGTTCACGTAGAGGCCGTGGGTCTTGTCCTCGAGCGCCACTTCCTTACCGCGCGCGTAGATTTCGTGCTTGCCGTGCGTCTTGTACCACTCGGCGACGGTGGCGTTCTTGTGCATGTTCTCGATGATGTTCCGCCAGCCGATGCCGGTGTTGTAGGCGCAGAAGGAGATTTCACCCTGCTGCGTGCCGTAAGGGATGATGCACATCTCGGTGCGCCGGAAGTCGTAGTTGAACAGATCCTGGAACCACATGCCGGCGATGAAGAGGAAGTTCCAGGGATCGGAGCGGCGCTTCATGGTGTCGTTCAGGGTGCGGTCGGGGCTGGAAGCGCCGTACTCCTTGTTGGCGCGCTTCTCGCCGGTCAGGGCGAACGACTTGTCGAACTTCTTCAGCAGGTCGACCAGGGCCAAGCTGCGCGGCGCCTTGAAGGGGCTGTAGTTCTTCAGCAGCGCCAGGGCCATGAGGGTGTTGGAAAGCACCCGGCCGCGCCCCGCGTCGGTGATCTTCTGCATGTCCTTTACCAGTCCGGGGATGTTCAGGAACTGGGGCACCGGCGCCCACTCCTTGTTCTCCTTGTTGATCATCAGCGCCGTGCCCACGCCGCAGTTGGGGTGGCAGCCGCAGCTCACCTGCCCCCACTCGGCTTCCGGTCCGTGCACCATGTCGGCAAAATCCGCGAACGAACCCATGAGCGAAAGCGGGAACCAGTCGCGGGTAGGCTCGGTGATGCCCAACTGGCCCTTCACGTCGTGCGCCAGATGGGAAAGCGTGTAACGCTGGCGCATGCGGCGCTCGGTGGTGACCTCTTCGTCGCGGCCGGTGAAGGAGACCGGCTGGAAGGCGATGAAGGCGATCTTCTTGGGGTTCTCGCGTGCGAAGTTGATGATGGGTCCCACCTGGTCGTTGTTGACGCCGTTGACCAGGGTGATGACCAGAATGATCTCGATGCCCGCCTCGTGCATGTTGTCGATGGCCTTCAGCTTGACGTCGAACAGGTTGCCCACCTGGCGGTGGCTGTTGGCGTCCTCACCGATGCCGTCGAACTGCAAGTAGGCGTAGCGCAGGCCCGCTTCGAAAGCCATCCGGCAATATTCTTTGCTCTTGGCAAACTCGATGCCGTTGGTGGCCGCCTGCACGCTGTTGAACCCGCACTTGCGCGCGTAGCGCACCGCGTCGATGAAGTAGGGCGACATGGTCGGCTCGCCGCCCGAGAACTGCACCGACATCTGCCGCCGGGGCTTGATCTGCATGGCGTTGTCGAGGATCTCCTTGATGTCCTCCCAACTCAGCTCGTGCACGAAGCCCACCTGGTTGGCGTCCATGAAGCAGGGGTCGCACATCATGTTGCAGCGGTTGGTCAGGTCCACGGTGAGCACCGAGCCGCGCCCGTGCTTGACGGTGCTGGAGCCGTGGTTGTGCAAGGTCTCGTCATTGTGAGCGCGGATGTCGCGGCCCGGGAAGTTCTTCTCGATCCAGCGCAGGAAGTCCGAGTCGATCGCCATGATGTCTTCGAAGTGGCCGTGGATGGGGCAATCCTTGACCATCCAGATCTGTCCGTCGCGCTCCAGGATGGTAGCCTTGACCTCGCCGACTTTCTGGTTGATCAAGTCTTTCCAGTCCCGCTCGCCGCTGATGATCGCCGCGCGCGCTTCCTTTACGCAGCCCGGACAGAGCGAATCGGTGTGTCGCGGGAAGCCCAGGGTGGGCTTGGACTTCTGCCAGGATTTAAGCAGCGGCTTGTCGGACCAGCGAGGCGTGAAAGCCGGCCGGGGATTGTACTTGTTGAAAAACGAGATCACATCGAAGGCTGCTCCGGCGGCCAAGGTGACCACCCCGTCAACGTATTTCAGCGCTCTCTGACCATGAATTCTTGGCATCGCGACTTTTCCTCTCTCTTGGACTGCCCGGCGCAAACCCCAGAGCGTCGGGAACCCTGCTCCGTTCCGCTCATCGGCTGCGGGAGCGTTTCGAGTTCTGCTACGCTCCCCCTAGGCCCAGGGAGACACTATGCTCCCTGGTCTCATCCTAGGCAATTCGTCATGGAGTGGTAAGGGATTTGCGCCCAACGGTCAATTCGGGGGGTTGGGCGGGGAGAAACGGGTGCTGAACGGTAACGATCATCCCGTGCAAAATCAATGAGTTGACACGAAAGCGCTGGGCCTTCGGGGCTCCTCGCCAAGCGGCGCGCGACAGGTCCGCCCGCGGCTCAATGGGGCTTGAGCGGCGAGCTCGCCTCGTGCCTTTTGCTACTTCGAGCGTGGGGGCTTTGTGATATAGTCCCCGGGATTTGGGAAAGGACCATTTTCCGTGCCCCTGACGGAGCAAGTGGATCGTGACTTAGTGGCCGCCATGAAGGCGCAGGACGAGCTGAAACGCTCCGTGCTGCGCATGATGAAGACGGCGCTGAAGCACAAGCAGATCGAGCTCGGTAAGCCCCTCGACGACGCGGCCGCCACGGCGGTGTTCAAAACCCTGGTCAAGCAGCGCCACGATTCGGCGGAGCAGTTCCGCCAGGGGGGGCGCGAGGAACTGGCGCGCAAAGAAGAGGCCGAAATCGCCCTGCTGAGCGCCTACTTGCCCGCCGCGGCGAGCGAAGCCGAGGTGGACGAGGCGGTCGCCGCCGCCCTGGCCGAGACGGGCGCCGCCGGCCCTCGCGACATGGGCAAGGTGATGAAGGCGGTCATGGCGCGCCTGGCGGGCAAGAACGCCGACGGAAAACTGGTCAGCGCCAAAGTGAAGGCCCGGCTGGGCTCCTGAGTCTCCCGCCTGCGCAACGAAGGAAGCCAGGCGCCCGCCCGGTTTTTCCTGTGTGCGATCTATAGAGCCATGCGAGTTCCCGCAATTCATTCCTAACGAGGACCAAAAGCGATGAGCACATCAGCCACTTCCGGGCCCGGCAACGGCCGCAAGAAGTACATTCCTTTTGTGCCCGTGACCATGGAGATGAAGGAGTTCACCTTCCGCGCCCTGCTGATCGGCGCGGTGATGACCGGCATTCTGGGCGCCGCCAACGCCTACCTGGGCCTGAAGGCCGGGATGACCATCGCGGCCACCTATCCCGCGGCGGTCATCGGCATGGCGCTGCTGCGCCTGATGAAAGGGTCGCTCCTGGAAGAGAACATCGCGCGTACCGTAGGCTCGATCGGCGAGTCGGTGGCGGCGGGCGCCGTCTTCACCATCCCCGCCTTCGTGATGGCGGGCTTGTGGCACGGACTGAGCCGCGACAAGTACTGGAGCTGCGTCGCCCTGATGGTCATCGGCGGCACGCTGGGCATTCTCTTCGTCACCCTCTTCCGCCGCGTGATGGTGGAAGACGAGGAACTGCCCTTTCCCGAGTCGGTCGCCGCGTCGCAAATCCACAAGGCCGGGCAGCAGGGTTCCAAGGCGGCCAAAATCCTTTTCGCCAATATGGGCTTCGGCGGGTTCATCTACTTCCTGGGCGCCATCAACCTCTATTCCGCCAGCAACACTTTCCTGATCAAGATCAGCGACCTGGGCAAGAAACTGCTCCTGCGCACCAGCACCAACCCCAGCGTGGCCACCACCATGACCGGCGGCGCTACCATCTTCAGCGCTCCCGACGTGAGCCCCGCCTACCTGGGGGTCGGCTACATCATCGGCCCGCGCCTCGCCTCGCTGAACTTTGCCGGAAGCTTGCTGGCCTGGGGATTGCTCGTGCCGCTGCTCACCTTTGTCCTCGGCCCCTCGTTGCAGGCCGCGCAGCCCGCCGGGCACCCGCTCTCCTGGTCCATGCTGGCGGGCGCCATCTATTTCTCCGTGGTGCGCCCCATCGCCGTGGGCGGCATGTTGGTGGGCGCCACCTACACCCTGTTCAAGATGCGCAAGCAGCTCTTTTCCGGCATCGCGCGCGCCATCTCCGACCTGAAGAAATCCGCCGCCGTGCAGGCCGCCCGCGACCGCACCGAGCGCGACCTGAACGCCAAGGTGGTTTTCGGGGGCGTGGGCGTGGTGCTGGTGGCCATGTTCGGGCTCTACTACCACTTCATCTACAGCGCCGGCAAGCTGACGATGTCTACCATCGTCACCGGCTCCGTCATCGCCGCCCTGGTGATGATCGTCCTGGGCTTTTTCTTCGCCGCCGTTTCCGGCAACCTGGTGGGCCTGATCGGCTCGTCGAACAACCCCGTCTCCGGCCTCACCCTGTGCACCCTGGTGGTGGCGGCGCTGCTCATGGTGGCGCTGGGGGTTTCGGGCGCGGGCGGCGTGGCCGCGGTGCTGGGCGTGGCGGCGGTGGTCTGCGTTTCTTCCGCCGTGGCCGGCGAGATGCTTCAGGACCTCAAGGTCGGACACATCCTGGGCGGCACGCCCTCCAAGATGCAGATCGGCGATTTGGTGGGCATCCTCATCGCCTCCGCGGTGCTTTTCTTCCCGCTGGCGATTCTCGACAAGGCGTACCACTTCGGCAGCGCGGAGCTGCCCGCCCCGCAGGCCGGACTCATGGCCATGCTCGCCAAGGGCATCGTGGCCGGCGAAATGGCCTGGCCGCTGGTTATCGTCGGCATCCTGATGGGCATCGCCATGATCCTCATCGAAGTGAAGAGCGTCATGCTCTTCGCGGTGGGCATGTACCTGCCCCTGGGCACTACCTTTGCCATCTTCATCGGCGGCATCATCCGCTGGTTCACCGACTGGCTGCGCGACCGCCGAGGGTTGAACGACGCGCAAAAGGCCCGAGTGGATAACACCGGGGTGCTTACCGCCTCCGGCCTGATCGCCGGCGAGGCGTTATGCGGCTTGGTCGTCGCCGGCCTGGTCGGCTCCGGGCACAGCGTGACGCTCTTCCACTGGACGGCGCCCGTCTGGGGCGCGCTCATCGCCTTGCTGGTCCTGGTGGTGACCTTGATCAAGGTGCCGCTTGCCAACGCCGGCCGGCCCGAAGATCCCGCGCCCCCCGCGGCGATTATGTAGGATGAGGCAGGCCGTAGTACAGGAAGACGAGCCACCGAGCGCGCGCTGGGATTAGCGCGACCTTCGGAACCTGACGGTGATCATCAGGTGAACCTCGGCCGGACGGCCTCGCCACCTGGGAGGCTCGAAGCGCCAAGTGCGCACCGTGGCCACGGCGGATAGGTCGATTCCAGAGCCCAAGGGCGGCGACACTTCTCTTACATCTTTCACTTCTCCGCCGGCGCCGACTACGGCCCACAGATAGACCCGGCCTTGCACCCATCGCCTTTTCGCAGCTACCGGGTACCGAGGCGCCGGTCGGTAAAGAGGAATCACCGTGCCCCTCTCCCGCCGGCGGACCAGGTATACGGTCGCAATTCCGGGGGGCGGCGGGCACGGTTTCTCGAGAGAGGAAAGAACAGCGTCAGAAACCGCCGTGGAGGTTTTCGCGCGGCGAAGAACTGCGGCGGGCTGCTCCGTTGGAAGGAAGCAGACGCCGGAAGCACGGATGAGCCGGGGCAGGGCGATGGGAATGTTCATTCGCCGGGCCAAACCTTCGAGAGCGCGCACGTCGCCCCAACGCAGCGGGCCGCGGCCCGACTCGTAAATCCCCTCTGCATGACGGCCCTTAAGCTTACGATGCGGCCACGGCCGGCGCGGGCGCGGCACACCGAACGCCGCGCCCGCAATCATGATCCCGAATATTGCTCCCCGAAAGCCTCTCCTCACTGCGCCTCCGTCTCGCCCGCGGTTGGGCCTCCACAGCTTTTTCCGTGATCGGAGCGGCCGTCTATTAACGCGAGCTATGATGACGCTTTTATACACCCGCGCGTGGAGGGAGGGCAAGGAATCCTAGAGCATTGGCAAGTGGTGTCAAAGTGCGCAGCGCAATCCCCCGCCTTCGCGGTCTGCGGTCATTTTTCTGACTTCCGACTCCTGACTCCTGAATCCTGCCTTCGTCACTTCTCCTGTGATACGCTTGCAACATGGCGTATCGCCGCTCCTACATGTCGTTTTTCCCGCCCGTCACGCCGGCGCTGAAGTGGCTGCTGATTGTCACGACCGGGGTCTTTGTCGTGACCTACCTGCCCTACGCGCTTTTTCATTGGGGCGTGCCGTACGCGTGGCTGGGGCTGACGCCCTATCTGGTGACCCACTACGGATTCGTCTGGCAACTGGCCACCTACCTGTTCCTGCACGGCGGCTTCTTCCATATCCTGTTCAACCTTTTCGCGCTCTGGATGTTCGGCTCGGACCTGGAGCGCGTGTGGGGGAGCCGGAAATTTCTCTTCTATTTCTTCCTGTGCGGGATCGGCGCGGCGTGTTTCGACGTGCTGGTGCAGCCTTCCTCGACCATCCCCATCATCGGCAATTCGGGGGCGATTTACGGCATCCTGCTCGCCTTCGGGCTGCTCTTTCCCAACCGCCCGATTTTTCTCTGGTTCGTCATTCCGGTCAAAGCAAAGTGGTTCGTGCTGGCCATCGGCGTCATCGAATTCATCAGCGAAATCGGACACGCGGCGCCGGGGATAGCGCACCTCGCGCACCTGGGGGGCATGCTCGTCGGGTTCCTCTACCTGCGCGGCATGAATCTGCCCGGCCATTGGCGCCAGCGCTACGCCGAGTGGCGCCGCGCCCGCCTGCGCCGCAAGTTCGAGCTCTACATGCGCAAGCGTGATGACAAGGACGACGCGGGAAGATGGATAAACTGAAGGAAGAGGGATAAAGCATAAAGGGTGAAGTTCAAGGGTTGAAGCCTGTGGGTCGAGGGAGGAGAGAAACTGACGAGAATGCCCAAGCCATGGATGAGTGTGACCTTTCTTGTTCTCTCACCTTTAACCTTTAACCCTTAGCCGTTACCCTTCACCCTTTACACTTTCTTACCCCCCCTCGCGCAAAAGGAGGCGGCCATGGCAAGCGCAGTGCGATCCCTTCTGGGTATCGAAAGAGAAATGGTCCGCGACTTCAACGCCGGCAACATCAACCGGCTGCTCGGGCACTTCCATCCCAAGGTGGTGGGATTTTCCTCCACGCGCCGCGAGCGCATCTCCGGGCGCGCGGCGATGAAGAAAACCTTCGACTATTACCGCCACGCGAGCAGCCGCATCAAGTACGCCATCTCCGGCCCCCGCGTGCAAGTGTTCGGTGACGCGGC
This sequence comes from Terriglobia bacterium, assembly GCA_046704985.1. Classification (GTDB taxonomy): domain Bacteria; phylum Acidobacteriota; class Terriglobia; order UBA7540; family UBA7540; genus JBJKQV01. Next base: position 972 of record JBJKQV010000219.1, on the reverse strand, counting down.
GGTGAGCACTTTCACCTGGACGGTCGAGCTCGGTTCGGGGCGCCCGCGCCACCTGATTCGCGGCCGCGGCACCCACGTCTTTGCCCGCGAGCGCAGCCGTTGGTGGATCGTTCACGAGCACTTTTCACGCGCCCACTGAGCGAAAGTAGCGCGGGCCTTCGGGCCAGTACGGCCCCCTCACCTGGCTTGCTCCGCTCGCCACCCTCTCCCCCACGGGGGGAGAGGGTGTCCGTCGGCTGACGGACGGGTGAGGGGTCTTCAGCCTCGCGTGCCGCCGATTGACAAACCCGCCACGCCGATGCTAGGTTCATCAACGTTCTCGTTCTTTGAAAACCCGAGTTCCCGCGGTGTCCCGATTTCGAATCGGGAATAAAAGGAAAGGCCGTGCAAATCGGCCGTGGTCCCGCCACTGTGATCGGCGAGCCGCTTCCTCAACCGTCCGTCGCCCGCCTTCGGCAGGGCAGGCGGACAGCCACTGTCCCGCACTAGGGGATGGGAAGGCGCGAGGTTGCGGCCACGACCCGAAAGCCAGGAAGCCTGCCCGGGAACTTCAGTCCCACTCTTCGACGGAAAGAGTTCCGGGAGCCGCCGGCCTTCTCTCTTCCGCATTCAGGATTGGGGAAGGCCTTTGTGCTTTCCACTCCTTCCGTCGCAGCCCCCCGCCGTGCGAGCGGGAGAAGGAGTTCGACGTGAGGAATGCAGGAGTCGGGATTCAGGATTCAGGATTCAGAAGTCAGAAGTCAGAAGCCGGAAGAGAGAAGCAAGAAGTCACGACAACCTCACCTAACCGTGAGACTGCTCTCACCTTTCATTCAAAAACCTTGCGCGCCTGCGCGCTGGCCGTGCTGGCGCTCGTCGCGGGCGCGGCGGGGCTGAGGGCCGCGACGCTGGAAGGCACGGTGCGCGACCCGAGCGGCGCGGTGGTGCGCGGGGCGCGCGTCAGCCTGTTGAGCGCGCTGAAATCGCTGGAAG
>JBJKQV010000218.1:0-4348 GCA_046704985.1 Terriglobia bacterium | reverse complement strand
GTGTTGCATCGCGTAGTCGCAAATCAGCAGCGCCACCAAGGCCGCCAGGACGGCCAACCCGCAGCCGAGCAGGTCCGTGACCAGGTCAAACTGCTGGGTGCGCACCCGGAAGTGGTAAGCGCCCGCGGCCGCCGACAGGATCCCCACGAGCAGCAACCCCACGGACAGAAGCCTGCCGCCCGCCCCCTCTCGCCACGCTTCTTTCATCTTTCCTCCCGCGCGGCCGGGCCGGCCGGCCTCTGGCGCGAAGCATAGACCAGGAACCCCCGAAAGGCAATCCCGCCGGAGCGCCGAGCGCGGCGCCGTAGGATGCAGGCAGCGGCAAACATTACTTGACTCGACATCAACATTCCGATATACGTCCCTGCCATGAAAAGGGGGATGCTCCGCGGTCTGTGCGCCGCGCTCAGCTTGCTGGTCTGCGCGGCCGCCCAAGGGCGCAAGAAACCGCAAGTCTGGTTGGAAGTTCACAGCCCGCATTTCCTGGTGGCCACGAACGGGAGCGAGAAGCAGGCACGGCGGGTGGCGGACCAGTTCGAGCGCATTCGCGCCGTCTTTCTGGCGGTGTTTCCCAACCAGCGCGTCGACCCGGCGGCGCCCATCATCGTGCTCGCCGCCAAAGACCAGAAGAGTTTTGAGCCGCTGATGCCCCCCTCCATGGTGGCCAAGGGAGCCGCGCGCCGGGCGGGATTGTTCGAGCGCGGGCCGGAAAAGAATTACGTGGTTCTGGAGCTCGACGCTCCCGGCGAAAACCCCTATCAGACTCTCTACCACGAGTACACGCACCTGCTGCTCCACCAGACTTCCGGCCCCCTGCCTCCCTGGCTGGACGAAGGCTTGGCGGAATTTTACGGAAATTCGCGCATCGAGAAGGACCGCGTGGAGTTGGGACGGCCCGACCCCGCGCACGTGCTCCTGCTGCGCCACGAAGAACTCCTGCCGCTTCCCACCCTGTTCGCCGCGACCCACAGCTCGCCCTACTACAACGAGAGCAACAAGGCCAACATCTTCTACGCCGAATCCTGGGCGCTCGTACACATGCTGATGTCGGAAAGCTTCGAGCAGAAGTCCCATCCGATGCAGGACTACATCAAAGACTTGCTGACGGATCCCGACCCGGTGCGTGCGGCCCGCCAAGCCTTCGGCAACCTGTCCGAGCTCCAAAAGCGGCTGGAAAAGTACGTGAACCAGATGGCGTTCCGGTTCTTCACCCTCCGCACGCGCACCGCTGTCGACGACCAGGCGTTTACGGCGCGCACGCTCAGGCCCGCGCAGGCCGATGCGCTGCGCGGCGATTGCATGGTGTACGTCGGGAACTTTCCGGGAGCGCGGACCACCCTGACGCGGGCGCTCCAGGAGGATCCGCGCAACGCCTCCGCCGCGGCCAGCCTGGGGTTCCTGGAGTTCCGGCAGAGGCACCTGGAGGCGGCGAAGAAGTGGTATACGCGCGCCATCCAGCTCGATTCCGACAGCTACTTGGCGCAGTACTACTACGCCATGCTGCAGATTCGCGCCCACCCTCAGTCCCTGCCCGGCTCCGAGGTAGGAGCGAGCCTGCGCAAGGCCATCGCCCTCAACCCGCGCTTTGCGCCCGCCTACGACGCCCTGGCGCATTTCGACGTCATCCGTGACGAGAACCTGGAAGAGGCGCACCGGATGGCGCTGCAGGCGGTCTCGCTCGACCCGGGAGAGGTCTACTACTACCTGACGGCCGCCAGCGTGCTGCTGCGCCTGAAGCAGGCCGACAACGCCGTGCGCGTCTGCAAGAAAGCGCTGGCGATGGCCAAGAGTCCCCAGGAACTCACTGCCGCGCAAAATTTGCTCGCCTCCGCCGAGAAATTCCAGGCCTATCTCCAATCCGTCAAGAGCTACAACCAGCGCATCGCGGCGATGAACTCTGCCCAGACCTCCCTCACCGCGACGGGCGGCGGAGAAGCAACCGACGCCCCTCCCATGCTCAGGCGCCGGGACGGCACCCCGGTCATCGTCCGCGCGCCCGCCGGCCCCCAAGCCGTCACCTTCCACAGCGACCCGAAGCTGCGCGGTGCGCGCGACACGCTCAGCGGCACCATCGAAAGCGTGAAGTGCTCGCTCCCCGCCCTTCTGGAGGTGACCCTGAAGGCGGGGCGCCAGACGGTAAAGCTGTACAGCGAGAATTACTTCCACGTGCGGTTTTCCGCCCTGAACTTTACCCCTCCCGGCGAGCTGCACCCGTGCCGCGACCTGAAAGGCTACAAGGCCCGGGTCTTCTTCTACGACCTGAAAGGCAAGCCGAATCAGGGCGAGCTGATTTCGGTACGCCTGCGCAAATAGACATTTCGCCCTTCCCGCAGGGTTCGGGTCGCACGCTATATTTTTGACTCCCGGTCGCGGGTGTGTGAAGATAACTCCCGGTCCCAAAGGAGATTCCCTGCCCGGTGGAGGTTTGTCGTGAACCCTGAACGACGTGCGCGCATCCTGCTGGCGATATTCATATTCGTCCTCGTCTTTCTTCCTCTCGTCTCGAGCGTCCTGGGCCTGATGGTGGATTGGTTGTGGTTCGGCGCGGAAGGTTACCGCGTCCTGTACGTCAACATCCTCAAGGCGCAGATCTTTCTCAGCACGCTGGGAGGCATCGGGTTCATCGCCGTGGTGGGCTTGAACCTGTTCTTCGCCTACCGCATCGCCAAGCGCCAGGGGATCCGCGTTTACAACGAGGTGCTGGAGTTTCCCGGCCTGGAGCGCCTGGGCGAGGTCTTCAGCGGGGTGATCGTGGCCGCCGTGCTGCTGGTCGGCTACGCGGTGGCGCAGTGGGCGCTCACCCACTGGCAGGATTACCTGCTGGCCATTCATTCGGTCAGCATGAAGGCCAGCGACCCCATCTTCGGCCTCAACCTGGGCTTCTACCTCTTCCAGCTTCCCTTCCACTGGTTTCTGTTTCACCTGACGATGGTGATCCTGATCGCCTGCCTGCTGAGCACGGTGTTTCTCTACCTGGTGCAGGGGGGCATCTGGGTGACGCCCAAAGGGCCGTCGGTCAGCCCGGCGGCGCGCGCCCACCTCCTGGTCCTGGGCGGACTGCTCTTTCTGGCCATCGCCTACCGGCTGCACCTGGCCGCCTACAACCTGCTCTATTCGGCGCGTGGGGTGGTTTTCGGGGCGGGCTACGCCGACGTGCACGCCAGCCTGCCGTTTCTGCGCATCCTGGTGGTGATTGCCATCCTCACCGCCGCGGGATTTTTCTGGGGGGCGCTCCGCGGGAAAGTCAAGCCCGCGATCTGGAGCGTGGCGGCGCTGATTGTGGTGGGCGTGCTGGGTGAAATGATCTATCCCGCCATCATCCAGAAGCTGGTGGTAGCGCCCAACGAGCTGGACAAAGAGCGGCCTTTCATCGCCAACAACATCAAGTTCACCCGCCAGGCTTACGCGCTCGACCGCTTCGACGAGTACCACTTCTCGGCCACCCACGACCTGACCATCGACGAGTTGGAGAACAACACCCCCACCATGCGCAACGTGCGGCTCTGGGACCACAAGCCGCTGCTCACCACCTTCGCGCAGTTGCAGGAAATCCGCACCTACTACGACTTCGTGGGCATTGACAACGACCGCTATTGGATCAACGGCAATTACCGCCAGGTGCTGCTGTCGCCGCGCGAGCTCTCGACTTCCAGCCTGCCCGACCGCACCTGGGTGAACGCCCACCTGATTTATACCCACGGCTACGGGCTGTGCATGAGCCCCGTGAACGAGTTCACGCCCGATGGTCTGCCCGTTTTCTTTATTGAAAACGTTCCCCCCGTCTCGCACATCTCGCTCAAAATCACGCGCCCGGAGATCTATTACGGCGAGGTGAAGAACAACTACTGCTTCGTCAAGACCCGCCAGCAGGAATTCGATTACCCCTCCGGCCAGCAGGACGTTTACAAGAATTACCAGGGCACGGGAGGAATCCTGGTCAAGAATTTCTGGCGGCGGCTGCTCTTCGCGCTCAATTTCGGGCAGAAGAACATCCTCTTTTCCACCGACATCCGGCCCACCAGCCGCATGATGATCTATCGCCAGATCCTGCAGCGCGCTGAGCGCCTGACGCCCTTCCTGCAATACGATCCCGATCCCTACATGGTGATCGCCGACGACGGCTCGCTCTATTGGATTCTCGACGCCTACACCACCTCCAACATGTATCCCTATTCCGAGCCCACCGGCGAAATGGGAAATTACATCCGCAATTCCGTCAAGGTCACCATCAACGCCTACGACGGCCACGTGCGCTTTTATATCAGCGATCCCACCGACCCGATCTTTCAGGTTTACTCGCGCATCTTTCCGGGAGTCTTCGATAATATATCTTATATGCGTCACGACG
>JBJKQV010000217.1:0-4623 GCA_046704985.1 Terriglobia bacterium | reverse complement strand
CGGCAAGGGATTCGTTTTCATTTCCCACGAAGGCGAGGTTTTCCCCAGCGGCTTCCTGCCCGTCTCGGCCGGAAACATCCGGCAGCGCCCCCTGGCGGAGATTTACCGTAACTCGCCCCTCTTCGTTTCCCTGCGCGATACCTCGCGCCTGGGAGGCAAGTGCGGGGCGTGCGAGTTCAAGGAAATCTGCGGCGGCTCGCGCTCCCGTGCCTACGCGCTCACCGGCGACCCTCTCGCCGAGGAACCTTGCTGCGTATATCAGCCGCGCGCCGCCGAGGTTCTAGTCTGATTCGGGCGATTCCGCTGGCACACAGCGCGCCTATGCGGTTAAAATAGAGGACTCATGGCAAGTACAAGGGAGACCCGGTAATGCGCATCGGCATGGGCGCATACACGGCGCTGGCGGCCACGGTCATGGCCTTTGCGGGCTTGCTGCTGCTCTACGGCGCCCTGATGCGCGTCGACTCCTGGCCGGCACACCTGGGAGCCCTGGTGATCGTGGGGCTGGACGGCTGGTGCACCTATTACCTGGCCCAACTGGCCCGCTTCGTGCTGGAGATGGACGACCCGCGGGCCTGGCGAAGATCCAAGATCCACACTTGGCTTTTGGCCGTCGTCATCGCCTACGGCGGGCTGATTCCCTGGATGGCCTATCTGACCATCAACGGCCATCCGGTGGCCTGGTGGGGCCTGGTCTTCTGCCTGCCCTTCTATCTCGCCGCTGTCTGGTACGGGTCGCGCGAGTTCCGCCGCGGCGTGCTGGCGGCGGCCCTTTCCGACTAGCCTCCGTTGCCGCGCCGCGCACCCGCGGTTCCCCCTCTATCCCTGAAACTTGTGTTGAGCGCACTGCGCCCCTGGCCTGGGGGCGCAGTGCGGGGTTATGATAGCTGCGCCATGACCCACCCATCGCTGCGCCTGGCCGCCTTGAAGAAGGTCCCATTGCTCGCCGGTTTGGGCGAGGAGGAGCTGGGGCTTCTTGCTTCGGCCGCCTTGACGCGGCGCTTTCAGCCCGGGGAGATGATTTTTTCCGAAGGCGACGCGTGCGAGGGCCTGTACGTCGTCGAGTCGGGCGCGGTGCGCATCTTCAAGGTCTCGGCGTCCGGGCGCGAGCAGGTACTGACCATGGAAGGCCCCGGCGGCTCCATCGCCGAACTTCCGGTCTTTGACGGCGGGACCTATCCGGCCTCGGCAACGGCGGCCGAGGAGAGCGTGCTGCTGCTGATTCGCAAGCAGGACGTCCGCGCCCTGTGCCTGGCGCACCCGCAAGTGGCGCTCAAGGTGCTGCGCGCCGTCAGCGTCCGCCTGCGGCGGCTGGTGGACATCGTCGAGGACCTTTCTTTCACCACCGTGCATCACCGCCTGACGGCGCTGGTGGCGCGCGAAGCGCAGGCGCGCGGGCGGCGTACGGCGCGCGGCGTGGAGTTCGAGTTCGAGCTCAACAACCAGGAAATCGCCTCCCACATCGGCACGGTGCGCGAGCTGGTCTCCCGCAACCTGAGCCGCCTGCAAGCCGCCGGACTCATCCGCCTGGAAGGGCGCACCGTCATCGTCCCCGACCTCGCGGCGCTGGAATCCGAAGTCAGCGCCAGCGCCTGACCCGCCGTCGCCGCCAGTAAATTTCCGACTCGCCAGACGTCCGCGCGGCTTCAGGCCCGGCCTCCCCCCCATCGTGACTTTAGTCCTGGACTTGGGTATACTCAGGGACTACAACTTTCGCAATGTAAGAACGCAAAGTGGCAGTCGGGATTTCTGCAACTTTGGCCGGATGGATGGAGGGAGATGGCAGCCGGACCCGGAATCGCCGAGAAGGTTTGGCCGCGGCCCGCAGCCTGGGATAAGGCGGGCCTTCACTCGCCGCTCAACCCGTGCGAGCTGGAAATCGATCTGTTCTGCAAAGGCATGCAGATTGACCCCGCCTGCTCGCTGGGCACGGACGCGCGGCGCATCCTGCGCACGCGCGCGGGGCTGGGGAGCGGGCTGGAAATCATCATCCCCGGCGCGCTGAAGGACGTCTGGGTCAACGTTCCGGTCAACGAACCCTTCGCCCAGCACTCGCCTTACGCCCTCATTTACGACAACGGCGGTTACTACATCAGCGACCAGCGGCAGGCGCTGCTCTATCCGGTGCGCCTGTCGGCCGAGCCTCCCTGGTACGACCGCATGACTTCCCGCGGCGTGCCCATGCACCGGGTAGGAGTGATGCAGGGCACCTACCTGGGCATCTACATCTCCAACTCTTGCGGCTTCTGGTACCACTCGCCGGCCATGAACTGCCGCTTTTGCACCACGGGGCTGAACGTGGGCGTGAACGAGGTGGCGCTCAAGGACGTGGACGACGTGGTGGAAGTGGCGCAGGCGGCGCGCGAGGAGTCGGGCGTCACCTTTGTGCACTTCAACTCCGGCTACCAGACCAACAGCGACCTGGACCGCGCGGCGCCCTACATCAAAGCCGTCAAATCGCGCGTCGGCAGCCTGGTGGGCGTGCAACTGTCTCCCACCCGCGACCTGTGGAAGTACGACCGGCTGATCGATTTGGGCGCCGACCACTTCAGCTTCTGCTTCGAGTTCAACAGCCGGGAATTCTTCGAGCGCGTCTGCCCCGGCAAGGCCCGCTACATCGGCCAGGACACCTTCCTCAAGGCTCTGGAATACACCGCGCAACGGATGAAGAAGGGCGCCTGCTCGGGCGAAATCATCGCCGGCGTGGAGCCCGTGGAGGAGACGCTGAAGGCCATCGACGCCATCGCGCAGATGGGCGCCTTCCCCACCGTGTGCATCTTCCGCCCCACCACCGGCTCCGACATGCAGGACTGGCCGCCGCCGCGCTACGAGGAGATGCTGGTAGTCTTCCGGCACCTCTACGAAGCGTGCCGCAAGTACGGCATCCCCATGGACGTAACGCCCAACATCGAGGTGAGCCTGGTCGTGCAGCCCGGCGACACGCGCTACCTGGCGCCTTCCAACGCCGCCACGCGCTGGTACGGCTTCAAAATGAAGGTCCTCAAACAGGCGGCGCGCCCCTACTTCTGGTGGCGGCGCCGGCGCAAGAACATCTCCGGCCCCGACGTGCTCACCCCCGTTTAAATCTCTCGCCGGCACCACCCTTCCAGGCTTCCAATCCTGACCAGCCCGAGCACTGGAGGGCCGCGCACCAGCCCGGACCGCGGCCTGCCCCTGGCGTGCGATGCGGACAAGCGCCTCCGGGGGCGCGGGAGGACGAAGGGCCGGCCATTGCACTCGGCAGGGCTCCAGTGTATGCTGCCGTTCGGCCGAGAATCGAAACAGGGCATCCCGGTTGACAACCTCGGCGCCGCAGGGAGACGTGAATGAGGCTGTCTGCTGTCACGAGCGGTCGTCTTCACCGCAACTCCGCCTGCGCTCCCTCAAAGACTTCGAGTCCTCGCGAACAACTCACTTAAAAAAGGAGATGAACGATGAGATGGAATTCCCCCGTCCCAATCCCCTGGCGAGTGATGCTGGTTCCGGTCGTAGCGCTGCTCACCTTGACGGCGTGCAGTCCCGGCACGACGACGAAAACCACCGAAGAGACAAAGCCGGCGGCCGCCGCGCCCCAACCTGCCGGCCCCAATATCGACTTAAATCTGATCGTCGCGCGCCTGCAAAAACCCCCGGACTCGTTCCATTATTCCTACAAGGCCAACGGCGCCCCCCACATCCTGGACGACGAAGTGGATGTCACCCCGCAAGCCCTCGACGGGACCTTTACGAGCAACGTCAGCAACGTGACTAAGCCTCCCATCACCGGCAAAGTTCACGCCGTGAGCACGAACCAGGATGACTGGCAATTTGCCGTGGGAAGCGTGAGCGGCATGCTGGGACTGAACGGCATGGGAGGGCTGATCGTTCAGAACGCGGCGAGCGAAGGCTCGGAGCCAGTGAACGGCTACGACACGACCAAGTATTCCGTCGACACCACGCGCGGCGACGCGGCGAGCAACGCCATCATGCTCGGCCAGGGCGGCTTCATCAAAGGGAATCTCTGGACGACTTCCGACGGCTGCCCGGTGAAAATGACTTTGGATGAGGAGATTCACCACAACGACGGCAGCGTGACCAAGTACCACATCGAAGAGAACATCACCAAGAAATGAGATAGCTCGCCGGCCATCAACCGGCTCGGCGGGAATCGGTGATCAAATGAGGTTGCGCTGGGCGGCCTGCATGACCGCTTCCAGGCGGCTGCGGGTGTGGAGTTTGCGGTTGACGTGGTGGACGTGGTTGCGCAGGGTGCGCGAGGTGATGCCCAGTTCCATGCACACCTGGGCGGGGCTCTTGCCGCCGGCGAGCAGGCGCAGGATCTTGGTTTCCTGCTCGGTGAGGGGCGAAACGGGTGCCAGCGGGCCGGGCTCGCTGTGCAACTCCGTCATCTCCCGGGCCACCTCGACCATGCGCTCGGTCAACTGCTCGCTCTTTTTGCGGGCGCTGATGTCGCGCGCCAGGTGCACCACCAGGTCGTGATTGGTCCGCTCGTTGTGGAAGAGCAGAATGGAGACGTTCACCCAGAGCCTGTGGCCGCTGCGCGTGCTGACCTCGACGTCGTAGTTGGGGGTTTCGCGGTGCTTGGTCGCGCACTCGATGACGCTGCAATGCTCCGTGCAAACC
>JBJKQV010000216.1:0-3696 GCA_046704985.1 Terriglobia bacterium | reverse complement strand
GCCTCCGAGAGCAGGCAGTCGATATTGGAGCTGCGCGGCAGCAGGCCCGTTTCCTCGTCGGTTCCCGCCAGGGAGCGCACCAGCCGGCGCAGCTTGGTGTTGTTGGCGGCGATGACCACCTGGGTGGAGATGGTGTTGACCAGAATCGTCTCCCCGGGCGTCCAGGCACGCCGCCGGTCGCATTGCTCGACGAGCAGCAAGCCCGCCGCCTGGTCGCGATCCATCAACGGCACGGCCATCAGCGATTGCACTCCCAGCGCGCTCACTTCACCCGCCAGGGGCGTCAGCACGGGAAACTTTGCCGGGTCCTCGATCGCCCAGCCGTCGGGCTTGGTGCTCGCCTGCTGCATGAGGGCGGAGAAGATCTTGGACGCGTGCGCGATCTCGCCGGGCGTCGCCGCGGGGGCGCAGTACTCCGCCCACAAGGCGGGCGGCCGGTCGGGCGTCCCCAACCCTCCCCAGCAGCGGCTGGCGTTCAAGGCGCGCCCCACTTCGTTCACCGCCACCTGCATCACTCCCTGCGCGGTGGACTCGCGGTACAGGTTGCCGGTAATTTCCGAGATCTTGCGCAATTCCTCCAGCGACTGGAGCGTGGCGCCCCCCGGAGCGGGATGGGGAGCTTCGGCAGGGTGCGCCGGGGTAGCCGGGGCCGCGTCCGCCGCGGCGGTGGCGGCCGGGGAAGGATGGAATCCCGCCGCGTGGTAAAGATCGCGCACGCGCGCGTTCTTCTCCTCGACGCCCGGAAAGAGCCGGTGGATCTTCTCCACGGTAGCCTGCAGCTTGGCGGTGAGCTGGTATTGCAGGAACATCTCGCTTTCAATCACCAGATCGTCGAGCGATTCGGAGGCGGGAGCGTCACCCCCCGCAGGGGCGCCGGGAGTTTCGGAGCGTCCGGAGGGAACCTGCAGGCGCGCGGCGATGTTCTGATACCAGAGCTTGTCGATGTGCCCTTCCAGGTTGAGCAGGCGGTCGTAGTGGCCTTGCCCGTAGGGGTCGACGTCGATGATCCTCTCCAGGGTATCGGCGGCCTTCTCGTACTGCTCGGAGGCCAAGCGGAGATTGAAGAGGCGCGCCAGGGAGCGGCGCAAGCCGTCCTCGCGGTTCATCTCGTTATAGAGGCCGCACAACATATCCAGGACGGCCAGGTTGGACTCGTCGGCCTCGTAAATCTTCTCGACAATCTGCAGGAACTCGGCGCGCTTTCCGGCCTTGTAGAGCACCGCTTTGAGCTTGGCGGCCACGGCCAGGGCCTGTTCGGCCTGGCCGTTCTGCACCAGCCCTTCGGCAAGCCCGGTGAGAATCTCATACTCCTGGGGGCGGGCCAGGTAGACCTTCCAGCAGAGGGGTTGCGCCTTGACGAAATCGCCGGCGGCCATGTAAGCCCGGCACAGAAGCTCGGTCACCGGCATGTCCTCGGGTTCGGCCGCGCACAGGGGCTCGAGCAGAGTGACAGCCTGTGCCGCCTTTTCGCGGCCCAGCCAAACCTCCGCCTGGGCGATCTGTACCCCCCGCTCAGAGGAGTCCAGGCCATAGGCACGCTCGACCAGCTCGGCCCAGCGCGGCTCCTCGCCCGCCCCCCGCGACAGCTGCGCGCCTCGCAGGAAAGCGGCCGCCGCCACTTTGGGATTCCGCTCCGCCGCCAGTTCCCCCAAGTCCACCTGCGCCTGCAAGTTGTCGGGATCGAGCTTGACGATGTGTTCCAGGCTTTCCTGCGCCCCGGCCTTTTCTCCCGCCCCCTGTTGCAGTGCCAACAACTCGCGATAGGCCTCCAGGGCCTCGGAGTTCTTCTTGGCCTTCTCCAGCAGGGCGGCCAGCTTGCCCAGGACGGCCACATCCTTGGGAGAAGTCTTGAGGATCCGCCGGTAGGTGGCGACGGCCTTGGTGAGGTCGTTGCGGCGCAGATAGGCGTCGGCCAGCAGGCCCTGGTAGCGCAGCGCCTCGGTGGTGCGGTTGAGTTTCAGCGAAAGCTCGCCCAGGTTGAGCAGAACTTCCTCGTCGCCGGGTTCGATCTTGAAGATCTCCTGGTAGACTTCCAGCGCCGACTCGAACTTCTGCTTCTGAATATACTTGGCGGCTTTATCGAACAGCTTATCGACGTCCGGCATAGATCGAGCAGGGCGGCGCTTGCACTCGCCGCAAGGGGGTGGAAGTTATCGAATTTGACAGCATAGCGCCCTTTTGCTAAATTTTCAAAGGTTTTGGGAACGGCCTTTCCGACGGCGAGGGGCCGCTTCCGGACGCCCCGGCTGCACGGTCCCGTCCCCTCGGTTCGCGACCTGCCCCGACCCTTAGAACCGGCGCATTCATGATTGAAGCTCCTTATATTCGCAACTTCTCCATCGTCGCCCACATTGACCACGGCAAGTCCACCCTTGCCGACCGCCTGCTGGAACTGACCGGGGCGCTCTCCAAGCGCGAGATGGCGGCGCAGGTTCTCGACTCCATGGACCTGGAGCGTGAGCGCGGCATTACCATCAAGGCCCACGCCGTCTGCCTGAACTACCGCGCCCGCGACGGCCACGACTACCAGTTGAATCTCATTGATACCCCCGGCCACGTGGACTTTTCTTACGAGGTCTCGCGCAGCCTCTCGGCGTGCGAAGGGGCGCTGCTGGTCATCGACGCTTCGCAAGGGGTGGAAGCCCAAACCCTCGCCAACACCCAGCTCGCCCTCAACAACCACCTGGAAATCATCCCTGTCATCAACAAGATCGATCTGCCGGGGGCGGAGGTGGAAGCCACCCGCGAGCAGATCGAGCACGCCCTGGCTCTCGACGCCAGCGACGCGCTGCTCATCAGCGCCAAGCTGGGCACAGGCGTGGAAGAGGTTCTGGAAACGGTGGTGAAGCGCGTTCCGGCGCCCACCGGCTCGCCCGAGGCCCCTCTGCAAGCGCTGATTTTCGACTCCTGGTTCGACAGCTACCGCGGGGTGGTGGTGCTGGTGCGGGTGGTGGAGGGCACGCTGGCGGTGGGCACGCGCGTGCGCCTCTGGTCGAACGACCAGGTCTACACGGTGGAAGAGCTGGGCATCCACACCCCCAAGAGCGTGCGCGTCGAAACTCTGCACGCCGGTGAGGTCGGCTACCTGATCGCCAACATCAAGCGCGTCGCCGACACGCGCATCGGCGACACCATCACCGAGGACGCGCGCCCCGCCGCCGCACCCCTGCCGGGCTTTCAGGAGATCAAGCCCATGGTTTTCGCGGGGCTCTACCCCGTGGATGCCAGTGACTACGAGATGCTGCGCGACGCCCTGGAGAAGCTGCGCCTCAACGATTCTTCGTTCTTCTACGAGCCCGAAACCTCCGCGGCCCTGGGCTTCGGTTTCCGCTGCGGATTCCTGGGGCTGCTGCACATGGAGATCGTCCAGGAGCGCCTGGAGCGTGAGTTCAAGATCAACCTCATCACCACCGCCCCGGGCGTCCGCTACCGGGTGACCACCAAGGACGGAGAAACCCTCGAGGTGGACAACCCCACGCGCTTCCCCTCCGCCGGCGAGATCGCCAAGATCGAAGAACCCATCATCACCGCTCTGATGATGACCCCCGACGAGCACCTGGGCAACCTGCTGAAGCTCTGCGAGGACAAGCGCGGCAACCAGAAAGCCTTTGAGTACATTACCCCGCAGCGCGTGCTGCTCACCTATGACCTGCCCCTCAACGAGGTGGTGCTGGATTTTTACGACCGGCTCAAGTC
>JBJKQV010000215.1:0-4202 GCA_046704985.1 Terriglobia bacterium | reverse complement strand
TAACCGGGGTTGACACAGGCATTAAGCCGTGGGTCAAGCCCGGTACAAGACCTAGGTTCCACTGATGTTTCTTCCGCCTCGCGCCCTTGCCCCACGGCTCACGCCGTGGGCCACCGCCGGCAAGCTAGACGCCGATGATGCCGACCAGTTCTTTTACCGAGGCGGCGGACTTGTCGAGCGCCGCTTACTCTTCCGGGGTGAGCTTGATCTCCACGACCTGCTCGACGCCGTTGGCGCCCAGCTTGGCGGGCACGCCGACGAACAGACCCTTGATCCCGTACTCGCCTTCCAGATAAGCCGCGCAGGGGAGAATCTTTTTGCGGTCGTTGAAGATGGCGTCCACCATCTCCACCACGGCGGCGGAAGGCGCGTAGAAGGCACTGCCCGACTTCAGCAGGTTGACGATTTCCGCCCCGCCCTTGCGCGTGCGCTCGATGATCTTGTCGAGCTGCTCCTTGGGCATCAGGTCGGTGACGGGGATGCCCGCCACGGTCGTATAGCGCGGCACCGGCACCATGGTGTCGCCGTGGCCGCCCAGGACGAAGCCCTGCACGTTCTGCACCGAAACCTTCAGCGCTTCGGCGATGAAGGTGCGGTAGCGCGCCGTATCCAGAATCCCCGCCATACCCATGACGCGGTTCTTGGGGAATCCGCTCACCTTGAAAGCGGTCTGCACCATGGCGTCCAGGGGGTTGGTCACCACGATCAGGAAGGCCTTGGGCGAAACCTTGGCCACCTTCTCGATGGTGCCCTTGACGACTTCATAGTTGGCCTTCAGCAGGTCGTCGCGGCTCATGCCGGGCTTGCGCGGAAATCCCGCCGTCATCACCACCAGGTCGGAATTGGCGGTGTCGGCGTAATCGTTGGTGCCCTTCACGCGCAGGTCGTAGCCCTCGATGGGGCCCGCCTCCAGCAGGTCCAGACCTTTGCCCTGCGGGGTCCCTTCCAGAATGTCAATCAGTACCACGTCGGCCAGTTGCTTGTCGGCCAGGCGATGCGCCGTCGTGGCCCCGACGTTCCCTGCTCCTACTACGGTCACTTTCTTACGCATGATTCCTCCCTCGAACTTCAGTTGTCAGTGACAGGTGACGAGCGACGAGCAAGAAACATCACCGGGGCTGTCCCCGAACTTCCGGCTCGTCACTTGTCACTCATCACTCGTCACTTCTTCATATTCTCGATGATGGCGCCGGCAAACGCGCTGGTGCCGAGCTTCTGGACGTCCGCCATGCCTTCCAGTTTCATCAATCGCTCCAGGTCGTAGGTGACGCGGTGCTGGGCGATGGTGGCGGCCAGGGCGCGCTCGATCATATCGCCCGCTTCCGGCCAGCCCATGAACTCGAACATCAGCACCCCGGAGCGGATCAGCGCCGCGGGGTTGATCATGTCGCGGTCGGCGTACTTGGGCGCCGTGCCGTGCGTGGCCTCAAAGACCCCATGCTCGTCGCCGATGTTGGCGCCCGGCGCCAGTCCCAGCCCGCCGATCTGCGCCGCGCAGGCGTCGGAAAGGTAGTCGCCGTTCAGGTTGGGCGTGCAGAGGATGTCGTACTCCCCGGCGCGCGTCTGAATCTGCTGCAACATCGAGTCGGCGATGCGGTCGTTGACCAGAATCTTCGACTTCCACTGCCCGTTGCCGTGCGACGCGCCGATGGCCGCCAGGCAGTCGCGCACTTCCTGGTAAATCTTCTCCTTGAAGCTGTCCGAGGCCATCTCCAGGCCCGGCTCGATCAGCGCGGCGTTTTCTTCCACGCTGATCTTGGGGTTCTGGTCCTTGTTGCCCAGGATCCAACTCTCGCGCTCGCTCACCACCTGGTTGCGGAACTCGCGCTTGGCGAGCTGATAACCCCAGTCGCGGAACGAGCCCTCGGTGAACTTCATGATGTTGCCCTTGTGGACCAGGGTCACGGTCTTGGAGCCGTGATCGAGACCGTAGCGGAGAGCCCGCCGCACCAGCCGCTCGGTGCCCAGAATGGAAATGGGCTTGAGGCCGATGCCGGAGTCCATCCGGATCTCTTTCTTGATCTTGTCTTCCTTCAGCAGGGTGTTGACGAACTCGATCAGGCGCTTGGCCTGCGGCGTCCCTTCGCGCCACTCGATGCCCGCGTAAACGTCTTCGGTGTTCTCGCGGAAGATGGTGATGTGCATCTGGTCGGGATGGCGCACCGGCGAAGGCACGCCGGGAATGTACTTCACCGGCCGCCAGCAGGCGTAGAGGTTCATCAGTTGGCGCAGCGCCACGTTGAGGCTGCGGATCCCGCCGCCCACCGGAGTCGTCAGCGGGCCCTTGATGGCCACGCGAAACTCCTTGATGGCGTCCAAGGTCCCTTGCGGCAGCCACTCGCCGAATTGCCGGAAGGCTTTCTCGCCGGCGAACACCTCGTACCAGACCGCGCGCCGCTTGCCCCCGAATGCCTTCTCCACCGCCGCGTCAAAAACCCGCCGCGAGGCCTTCCAGATATCCCGGCCCGTGCCATCGCCTTCGATGAAGGGGATAATCGGGTTGTCGGGAACGACAAATTGGCCGTTCTTGAAGGCAATTGCCTTCCCATCGGCCGGAACAGGAACACCATTGTACGAAGCCATGCGCGAAATGACCCTCCAATCTTACGTTTTAGGCCTTAGAGTGCAATTCAGTGGCCAGAAATCGGTTCACCGTAGCGCCGGTCAGTAACCGGGGATGGCGCTGCTCATAGAGCGGCGCTACAGGTGGCGCTACAGGCCGTCCGCTGCTGCCCTGAAGGGCAGCGCTACGCCTTCAGGAAATTGCGCAACACCGCGGTCAGAATGCCGCCGTTGCGGTAATAGTTGACGTCCACGGCCGAATCCAGCCGCGCCACGGCCTCGAAGGCACGTTTGGTGCCGTCCGCGGCAGTCGCGGTGACGCTCACGCGGGCGCGGGGGCGGATTCCCTTCGCCAGTCCGGTCACGTCGAAGACTTCCTGGCCGGTCAAGCCCAGCGAGGCGGCGTTCTGGCCCTCCTCGAACTGCAGCGGCAGGACGCCCATGCCCACCAGGTTGGCGCGGTGGATGCGCTCGAACGACTCGGCGAGCACCGCCCGCACCCCCAGCAGCAAGGTGCCTTTGGCCGCCCAGTCGCGCGACGAACCGGAGCCGTACTCCTTGCCGCCCACCACCAGCAGCGGCACGCCCTGCGTCTTGTAACGCATCGCTGCGTCATAAATGCTCATCTGCTCGCCGCCGGGAAAATACCGGGTCACGCCGCCTTCCGTTCCCGGCGCCAGCAGGTTTTTGAGGCGGATGTTGGCGAAAGTTCCACGCACCATCACCCGGTCGTTGCCGCGCCGCGAGCCGAAGGAGTTGAAGTCCTTCTTGACCACGCCGTGCTCGATCAGGTAACGCCCGGCGGGGCCGCTTTCGGGAATGTCACCCGCCGGCGAGATGTGGTCGGTGGTCACCGAATCGCCCAGCAGCGCCAGCACGCGCGCCCCCAGGATGTCTGCGAGCGGCGGGACCTCCGGCGTCAGATCGGTGAAGAAGGGCGGCTCCTGAATGTAAGTGGAATCGCCGCTCCATTCGTAGATCGCTCCTCCCGAAACCGGGATGGCGTTCCAGGCGGGATTGGCGTCGCGGGCATTGCTGTAGGACGCGCGGAACATCTCCGGCTTGACGGCGATCCCGATGGCCTCCTGAATCTCCTTCTGGGTGGGCCAGATGTCGCGCAGGAAGACCGGCGAGCCCTGGCGGTCGGTGCCCAGCGGCTCCTGGTCGAGGTCAATATCCACGCGCCCGGCCAGTGCGAAGGCCACCACCAGGGGCGGCGAGGCCAGGTAGTTGGCGCGCACCTGCGGGTGCACGCGCCCCTCAAAGTTGCGGTTGCCGGAAAGCACCGCGGCGGCGACCAGCGAATTCTCGTTCAGCGCCTTGGCTACCGGATCGGGGAGCGGACCGCTGTTGCCGATGCAGGTTGTGCAGCCGTAGCCGACCAGGTTGAAGCGCGCTTCCGCCAATGCGTCGAGCAGCCCCGCGGCGCGCAAGTATTCGGTGACCACGCGCGAGCCGGGCGCCAGACTGGTTTTGACGTAAGGCGGCACCTTGAGGCCACGTTCCACGGCCTTCTTGGCCACCAACCCCGCCCCCAACATCACCGAGGGGTTCGAGGTGTTGGTGCAGGACGTAATCGCCGCAATCACCACCGAGCCGTTGGAAAGCGTCGAAGACGAGCCGTTGAAACCAATTTCAAC
>JBJKQV010000214.1:0-7725 GCA_046704985.1 Terriglobia bacterium | reverse complement strand
CCGCTCGCGGATTTCGTCCTCGACTACCAGCACGCAGGCTTCGCTGGGTTGCGGGCTCGCTACTCGATTCGCCATCCGGGTATTATACCCTTGGATGCCACCCCCTCGCCGGACGGCCGGGATTTTCCTGTCTGGCGCGAGCTCCCCTTCCCGTCCTCTCGTTCCTAGGCTATGAAGCGTGCCGGCCCCTTGAGTACTTTAATAAGGGGCGAGGCTGTACTATGATAGCCCTACGGGCTCGCGGAGGAGCCGGCCCATGGACCGCAGCGTGCTGATTGTTGACGACGAGGAATCGGCCCGGCGCCTTTGCCAGGAGATTCTCAAGGCCGCGGGGTTCCTCACCCAGACGGCCGAGTCCGCCGCGCGCGCCCTGCAGGTGCTGGAGAGCGGGCCGGTAGACATGGTGCTCACCGACGTCCGCATGCCGGGACTGGACGGCATCGCGCTGCTCAAAATCATCCGGGAAAAATATCCGGAGACCGACGTGGTGGTGATGACCGGCTACGGGAGCGTTCCCGCCGCCGTGGAGGCCATCAAACTGGGCGCCTACGAGTACCTGACCAAGCCTTTCGAAGTTGAAAACCTGCAGCGCATCTTTCGGCGCCTGGTGGAGAAGCGCGAACTGACGGCGGAAAACCGCCTGCTGCGCGAGCAGTTGAAGACCCGCCAGGGCTTCGCCAACCTGGTGGGCACCTCGGCGCAGATGCAGAAGGTTTACCGCCTGATTTTGATGGCGGCGGGGAAGCGCCACCAGGTCCTGATCACCGGCGAGAGCGGCACGGGCAAGGAGTTGGTGGCGCGGGCCATCCACGCCCACAGCGCGTGGCACGCCAAACCCTTCGTCCCCGTCGACTGCGGGGCGCTGCCGCCCACCTTGATCGAGAGCGAGCTTTTCGGCCACGTGCGCGGGGCGTTCACGGGCGCCGAGCACGCCCGCCAGGGGTTGCTCGCCTCCGCCCGGGGCGGCACGGTTTTTCTGGATGAAGTTGCGGAACTCCCCGTGGAACTGCAAGTGAAGCTTCTGCGCGCGCTTCAGGAGAAGGAAATCAAGCCCATCGGCTCGAACGAGCGCGTGCGCCTGGAAGCGCGCATCATCGCCGCCACCAACCAGGACGTGCAAGCGGCCATCGAGCGCGGCGCGCTGAGGAAGGACCTCTACTTCCGCCTCAATGTGCTCTCCATCAAGCTTCCGCCGCTGCGCCTGCGCAAGAGCGACGTGCCGCCGCTCGCCTATTACTTTCTCGACCGCCACGGCCGCACCGAAAGCCGCGCCGAGAGCATTTCTTCCGAAGCGATGAGCCGCCTGATGGCCTACAACTGGCCCGGCAACGTGCGCGAGCTGGAAAACTGCATCCAGCGCGCCCTGGTGCTCTCCTCCGGCCCGATGATCCAGGTGAAGGACCTGCCCTCCAACGTCCTCTATCCGGCCGGCGCCGGGGGGAGGAGAGGTTTCGACCCTTCAGGACCTGGAGCGCAACGCCATCCTGCAGGCGCTGGAGGCGGCGGGAGGCGACCGGGTGCGCGCCGCGCAACTGCTGGGCATCGGCAAGACCACCATCTATCGCAAGCTGAAGGAATACGGCCTGGAAAACGCCGTCAGCTTGCCGCGCTCCGCTTAACCGCGCCCCGCGGAGAAAAGCCAGGCGCGAGTGCGCGCTTCGGATGAACCCAAGCCTTTCGGTGCTCATTCCGGTTTATAACGCCGTTGCCCAGTTGAAACTGGTGCTGGCGGGTTACTGCCGCCAGTCGTTTGGCGGCTTCGAGGTGGTGATCGGCGACGATGGCTCGGGGCCGGAGATGCGCGCCTTCGTCGAGTCCTTCGCGACCCAGGCGCCCTTTCCGCTGCGCTACGTTTATCATCCTGACCAGGGCTACCGCCGCGGCGCCATCCTGAACCTTGCCGCGTGGCAGGCGGGCACCCGATACCTGGTGTTCGCTGACGGCGACTGCGTGCCGCACCGGCGGTTTGTGGAGGCGCACTGGGAGCACCACGCGCCCGGACGGGTGCTGGTGGGACGGCGCGTGGATTTGAGCGCCCGGCTGACCGCCGGGCTCAGCGCGCAACGCGTGCGGCAAGGCGCGCTGGAACGCTGGCGCCCCGGCACGCTGGCCGACGCGCTGCTCGGCCGCGGCAGCCATTGGGACGAGGGAATCTACCTGCGCAGTCCCCTCCTGCGCGATTGGATCGGGCGCCGCAAGGAGCCTTCGCTGCTGGGCTCGGATTTTTCGCTGCCGCGCGAGCTTTTCGAGCAGGTCAACGGCTTCAACGAAGAGTTCGTCAGCTACGGCGGGGAAGAGACCGAGCTCGAGTACCGGCTGCGGCTGGCGGGCGCGAAGTTGCGCTGGGTCCGCCACCAGGCCATTCAGTACCACCTATACCATCCTCAGAAGCCTTCCAACCCGCAGAACGACGAGATTCTGGCGCGCACCCGGGCGCGCGGCCAGGCCGCTTGCCTGCGCGGCCTGCGCAATCTCGAATCTTAGATTTTGAATCTGTGATCTGAAATCTAAGGGCCGATACTGAAGCCCGAAGGCAGAAATCCGAGCCCAAAACCCCGAGATCGCCCTACGACCCGGTGCTGCTGTAGTTGGCGACCCCGCGCTCCCAGACCAGCAGGGCCAGCAAAAAGAATCCCGCCGCTACCACCGGCACCAGGTGGAAGTAGGGCGTGAATTGTTCCCGCCCCAGAAAGTGCGTGGTGGGATAGAAGGAAGCGAAGCCGAAGGGAATGATCCAGCTCAGCAGGAACTGGATGAAGACGTTGTAAATGGTGAGCGGGTAGCGGCCGAAGGTGAGCATGTTGAAAACCGGCGGCACGATGCCCACGCGGTCCTCGAACCAGAAGGAGACGGCAGTGAGGATGAGGAAGACGGCGAGATAGATGACCGCGCCCGAGGCGACCATGAGTACGAACCAGAGGTCGGCGCCCGGCCCCCAGGCGAGGTGCAGGTGGCGCGCCGCTACGACCACCACGACCATGCCCGTCACCACCTCTTGCAGCGACTCCAGCCGGAATTTTTCGAAGAGCACCTGAAAGAGGGTGTGAATGGGCCGCAGCAGGATGCGGTCGAAGCGCCCTTCGATGATGTACAGGTCGCCGAACTGGTAGAGGTTCCAGCTGACGACGTTGAAAAATCCCAGCGGGATGAGCGAGAAACCGTAGAGGAAAAGGATTTCGTAGAACGACCAGTCCTGGAGCTTGGGAATCTTGGTGAAGAGCACCAGCACGAAGCCGAAGGCCAGGACCGTCGCCGCCATGGAGGAGAAGAAGGCGATGATGAAGTCCGCCTTGTAAGCCAGGCGCACCTTGGTGTACTGCGCGAAATACTTGCCGAAAAGCTTCAGGTGGCGTCGCATGAGTGCTCTTGGTTTCTGGTCACCGAACCCCGAATCCAAATTTCAAATTCCAGATTCCTGAATTCCAAATCCTGGACCCTGACTCCTGACTCCTGAATCCCGACTCCTCCTCACCCTCCCTGGATGGTGATTTTCCGCGCCGACCATCGCCACATCAGGTCGCCGAGTGCGAGCAGCGCCGCCACCCAGAACACCTGAATGGCCAGCGCTTTGGCGAGCGCCGCGCCCTGCAACTTTCCCAGGTAGATGAGCACGGGAATGTAGCTGATGTACTCGAAGGGCAGCACCGCCAGCGCCTTCTGGAAGATATGCGGGAAAAAGGAAATGGGCAGCAGTAGTCCGGAAAAAAGTTCCAAAAGAAAAAACTTGGCGCGTAGCAGGCCGAGGATGGACTTCAGGCGGATGGCGAAGGTGCCGATGGCGAAGTTGATGCCGGCGACGATGAAGAAGCTGAGCACCACGCTGAAAAGAAACGCCGCGAAGTTCAGCAGGCTCGCCGGCCCGCGCACCGGGTAGACGAGCGCCAGCACCACGGCCGTCGGGAAGGTGAGCAGGACCAGCCGGAAGGTCGACTCGCCCAGCGCCCGCGCCACGTACATCAGCTGGGTGTTGACGGGCTTGATGAGGTCCATGGCCAGCTTACCCTCCAGCACCTGCGTGGCCAGTTGCTGGTCGATGTTGTTGTAGTAGAAGGAGCGGATGATCCAGCCCACCGCCACGTAGGTGAGGATGTGTCCGAAGTCGAACCCCTCGATGCTGGTGCTGTGCTCGTAGATGGCCTTCCAGATGAAGTAGTAGACCGAGACGTAGATGAAATAGGTGACGATGCCCGTGTAATAGCGCAGGCGGTAGGCGAGGGTGTTGACAAAGCCCACGCGCACGAACTCGGCGTAGGTGCGCGCCTGGGCGCGCAGGCGCCCGCGGCGCAGAGCCCCGAGTGCGGCGGCCGTAGCCCCCATCAGCTCACCGCTCCGCTCAGGTAGATGCGCTTCACGATGTCCTCGATGGGCTCTTCCTCGACGAAGATGTCGCGCACCTCCAGGCGGTTGACCAGCTCGCGGATCACCTCGGCGGTCGAGTGCTTGTTGCGCTCGAAGCGCATCAGGTAGGTGAGCTCGTCCACGCGCTCGCACTCGATGCCGTTGCGCGTCATCGCCGCCAGGCGCTCCACCTGCGCGCGGTCCTTGAGGAAGAACTTCACCTGGTTGTAGCGCGCCAGGCGCTCCTTCATGCTCGCCAGGTCGCCGTCGTAGAGCACTCGCCCGCGGTCGATGATGATGATGCGCCGGCAGAGCTCCTCGATGTCGGAAAGGTCGTGGGTGGTGAGCAGCACGGTGGTGCGCTCGGTGCGGTTCACTTCCTTCAGAAATTCGCGGATGCGGTCCTTGGCCACCACGTCCAGGCCGATGGTGGGTTCGTCGAGAAAGAGCAGCGGCGGGTTGTGGAGCAGCGAGGCCGCCAGGTCGCAGCGCATGCGCTCGCCGAGCGACAGCTTGCGCACCGGCGTGTGCAGGTATTCGGTCAGGTTGAGGATTTCCGCAAAGCGTCCCAACCGCTGCCGGTAGTCGGCGTCGGAAATCTCGTAAATCTCTTTCAGCAGCTTGAAGGATTCGATGACCGCGATGTCCCACCAGAGCTGCGTGCGCTGGCCGAAAACCACCCCGATGTGGCGCGTGTAGCGGCGGCGGTCGCGGTGGGGAACGAAGCCGCTCGCCACCAGCCTCCCGGAGGTCGGCACCAGAATCCCGGTGAGCATCTTGATGGTGGTGGACTTGCCCGCGCCGTTGGCGCCGATGTAGCCCACCATCTCGCCCGGCTCAATCGCGAAGCTGACGTGGTCCACCGCCTTCACCACCACCCGCTCGCGCACGAAGAGGTTCTGGAGGGCGCCCAGCACCCCCTCGCGCCGGCGGAAGGTGCGGAACTCCTTGGTCAAATCCTTGACTTCAACGATGGGTGGCATGGTGATGTGCCCGGACCTCGACTTCCATTGTAGCAAACCGTGCCCAGACTTTTTGTCCACCGGACCGCAGGTCAGGCAGGAAACTTTTGCCCTTGAATTTGCGTTTAACATGCTTGAGTCTATCCCCACTTTCCCTGGAGTGAAACCGAAGGAGAGATCCATGACCAAGCACCGAGTAATGGGCGGGGTGCTGGCGGCGATTCTGGTGGCGGCGGCGGGCCTGGTGGCCGCGCAGCCGCGCGTTCCGCACCTGAACTTCACCGACCAGCGGCTGCCCAACGGATTGCGAGTGATTATCGCCCCGGACCACAGCGCGCCGGTTTTCGGCGTCGCGGTGACCTACAACGTGGGGTCGCGCAACGAGCGCCCCGGACGCACGGGCTTTGCCCACCTGTTCGAGCACATGATGTTTCAGGGTTCCGCCAACGTGGGCAAGGGCGAGCACATGCTGCTCATCGAAAACAATGGCGGCGGACTGAACGGCAGCACTAACGAAGACCGCACCAACTATTACGAGATCCTGCCGCGCAACCAGCTTGACCTGGCGCTGTTTCTGGAGGCCGACCGCATGCGCTCCCTGGCCCTCAACCAGGCCAACCTCGACAACCAGCGCAAGGCCGTGCAGGAAGAGCGCCGCCTGGGCGTGGACAACCAGCCCTACGGCAAGGCGTACCTGGAAATCGACAACCTTTCTTACGACAACTTCGCTTACAAGCATTCCACCATCGGCTCCATGCGTGACCTGAACGCCGCCAGTCTGGCGGACGTGAAGGATTTCTTCCGCATCTACTACGCGCCCAACAACGCCGTGCTGACACTGGTGGGCGACCTCGATCCTGACCAGGCGCTCGAGGCGGTGAAGAAATATTTCGGCGACATCCCGTCGCAGCCCGCCCCGCCCGCCGTGGACCTGACCGAGCCCGAGCACTACGGCATGCGCAGCGAGACCATCGAAGACCCGCTGGCCCGTCTGCCCATGGTGCTGATGTCCTACCACATTCCGTCCGGCAACACCGCGGACAGTTACGCGCTGCGGGTGCTGGGCAACATCCTGGGTACCGGCGAAAGCTCGCGCCTTTATCTGCACCTGGTCAAGGAGACGCAGCTGGCCACGGCCGTGCAACTGCAGGTGGACGCGCGGATCGGCCCCGGGCTCTTTTACGTGCTCGCCATGCCGCGGCCGGGCGTCAAGCCCGCCGACGTGCAGCGCGCCGTTGAGGAGCAGATCGCCGCGGTGGCCAAGTCGGGCGTGACGGCGCGCGAGATGGAGAAAGCGCGCGCGCAGTTCCGCCGCAGGGAAATCCAGAGCCGCCAGTCGGACCTCTACACCGCCATGCGTCTGGGAATCTACGCGGTCTACTTCAACGACCCGGACCTGATCAACACCATCTTTGACAAGATCAACGCCGTCACGCCGGCCGAGGTGCAGGCCGCGGCGGCCAAGTACCTGGTGGCGGATCAGGAGTCCGTGGTGACCGACATACCCGCGCCCGGCGAGACTAAACCTGCCCACGGCGCCCAGGGAGGTGCACGGTGAAACGACGTCTTCTCTTTGCAGTCTTAGTCCTGACCCTGGGAATTTCCGTGGCGCGCGCGCAAGAGCCCGCGTCGAACAAGGCCGTGCCGCTCTCCAAGGTGGTGCGCCTGAACCGCGCTCCCGTCAACAAGCAGGTTTTGGAGGTCAAGCTGCCGCGCCCGCGCGAAACCAAGCTGGCCAACGGCCTGACGGTGCTGGTGCTGGAGCGCCACAAGCTGCCCACCGTGGCCTTCACGCTCTGGATCAAAACCGGAGCGCTGGCCGACCCGCAGAACCTGCCCGGGCTGGCGGGCTTTACCGCCGACATGCTGCGCGAGGGCACCACGCACCGCTCGAGCAGCCAACTGGCCGCCGCCGTGGACGAAATCGGCGCCTCGCTCGACGCCTCAGCGGGGTTCGGAGCCAGCACTTCGCAAGTCTCCGCTTCCGGGCTGGTGGAAAACACCGACACCATCCTGGATTTGATGAGCGATATGGTGCTCAATCCCGCCTTCCCGGCCGAGGAACTGGCCAAGTACCAGAAGCGCCAGCTCGCCGCGCTCGAACAGGAACGCTCCGAGCCCGGTTTCCTCAGCCGTGAAAGGTTCTACAAGGTCCTGTACGGCGATTTCCCGGCGTCGCGTGTTTCTGCCACACCCGATTCGGTGCGCGCCGTGACCGTCGCTGACCTGAAGAAATTCCACGACGCCTACTACCTGCCCAACAACGCCATCCTGGGCGTCGTCGGCGACGTCGAGGACGACCGCATTCTGCCCGAGATCGAGAAGTATTTCGGCGGGTGGAAGAGCGCCGCCATTCCCGAGTCTGCGCCGGCGGCGCTGCCCGCGCCGGCGGCCGAGAAGGTGGTGCTCGTCGACCGCCCGGGCT
>JBJKQV010000213.1:0-9170 GCA_046704985.1 Terriglobia bacterium | reverse complement strand
CGCAAGTGGATGATGATCTGTTCGCTGGTGTAACGCTTTCTGGGCATCTCTTCCCCCTTCCCTGAATCCAGCCAGAACCCTCAAATCTTAACTTACCAGCTGGAACGGTCTAAGGGGGGCACGTCAGTACGATGAGGCGCTCTCTCCCCTTCCTCCAGAAAAAATGAAGCCTTTACGGGATAAGGCGCGTGAAGGACGTGCGAACTCTAAGGGTATTCCGCACCTCTACGTTTCCACGCACCGCGAGACGGCGCTCGCGGAAGTGCGGCCTTGGTTAGGTTCTCTTATATCCGTCGGTCAGTTCAAGGTCTTGCGTGAACTAAGGATTGTGAACTGCACCGAAGACACACCTCGCCGGGTGTATTTCTTCGAGATCCCACCTGAAAAATGGGATGTGACGGTCTGGGCCGACATCGATCGAGCCTTTTCCCGACCGGTGCTACCGTCTGACGACACTTGCGAGTATGCCCCCACACAGATTATCAGTGATCTGTTCAAGGCACATAAGTTAGATGGCGTCGCATATCGCAGCTCGCTTGGCAAGGGGCACAATCTAGTGTTCTTCGACATAGAGGCCGCCGACCTAGTTAATTGCTTCCTGTACGAACTAAGGGGACTTGACTTTAGTTTCGAGGAATGCGCTAACCCATACTTTTTATCAAAGCACATCCAGAAGGACTCAGCCCCCGAATAGCAAGAAGCGCGGAGCCATAAAAGACAAGGCTCTGCGTTACCCTCCTTCGAAAAGAAATCTGCACCTGTGCCTTGCCTTTTCTCCGAACGGGGTGTATACCGCGTCTATCGTAACCCGATGGCAAATGCTGGGCGGTCGGGCTGGCTGCGTGCTAGGCTGGCCTCCAGCACGTAAAGGAAGCTCCCCCGTGTAAGGGAACGAGACACCGTGAGGTCATCCGGCCAAGTTGGGTCCAGCCCTCTGAAAATTGCGCTCCTGTGCGCGATCTCACTCACGGTGGCGGCCTGGCCCGCCCTCAGTCTAACAAAGCACAAGAAAAAATGGTCGGTCCTCATCTCGTCATCGCCGCCCGGTGCTAGGATCGAGCTCAACGGTACGTACATTGGAACCACGCCCTTCGATTGGGAAGTTGGGCGCTGGGCCATGGACCCCCACAAACACTGGGCGAGCTCCAAACACCTCAGCGTCCCCATAACCATACGAATCATAAAGGAAGGATTCGTCCCCAAGGAATTGCTCATAACGGAGGGCCCGTTGACCTGGACCAGTTTCAATGGGCAATACCATTTCACCTACTATGTTATTTACCCTACAGCGTTCACCGTGAATCTGGACAGGGTGGGCGAGTTTGTTGGCGAGAATCCCTTTCGGCAGCCCGCGGCGCCCAAAACCGGAACGCCAGCCGCACGGGTCGGCACCGCTCATCCTTCCAAGGGGTCTGTAGAGGAAATCGTGAAGGACTCGCTGCCGGCCGTGGTTCAGATTAGGAGCCGGGCAGGGCTGGGTTCAGGCTTTTTGATCACGTCGACGGGGCTCGTAATCACTAACCGCCACGTTGTTGAGGGCAGCACGGAAGTCTCGGTAACGACCAGCCGTGGGGAAACTACGGAGACTTCTGACATTTTCGTGGATAGGCGGCGAGACCTCGCTGTACTCAGGATTCCTGGAGGGCCTTACCCCTTCCTCCCAATTGCCCGGCCTGACTCGATGTCTGTTGGGCAGGAGGTGATCGCGATTGGATCTCCCTTGGGGCTACAGAACACAGTTACGCGTGGGGTCCTGAGCGCGTTTCGGAAGACCGATAGCGAGGTCTACCTCCAAACTGATGCCTCGATAAATCCTGGTAACAGCGGAGGCCCGCTACTCGACCAAAGGGGCGAAGTGATCGGCGTGAATACGCTGAAGATAACAGGGAATGGCGTGTCTGGTCTTGATTTCGCGATCAGTTGCGGAGACCTCATCACTCTGCTTTCCGAACAATTCAAGTTAACCGTCGTCACGCCAGGTACGCCCGAAGTGTCCTCGACGACCGAGCACGTCTTGCCCACAAAGGCCCTCACAAACGCCGACATCATCAACCTCAAAAAGGCAGGGCTTGGCGACGACTTGGTCATACTGGAAATCTCAGCGAGCGCCACGGACTTCAGGCTTGATCCGAGCGACGTCATTGAACTTCATCAGGCAGGAGTGTCTGACCTTGTCATTAAGGCGATGCTGCGGGCAGCTAAGCAACAGGGGAAAGACACAGAACATTAGATTGGGCAGCCCCGCCTACGAGTGAAAGTAGGCTGAACACAGATGCCACGTACCACACTCAGCGCACCACAGCGACGCTTACTGCGAGAATTGGACGAGATCGCCGCGCTCCTGCGCCTAAACTACCGCGAGATCGAGGAGTACGACCCTGCGGAGCGAACGACGAGGCTGAACCTGGTGCGCCACCAGCTCATCCGCGGCGAGATTGTGATGGCCTACACGCTTGTCGACGAATTCCTGAACGCTATCCTGTGTAACCACTTTTTCGGCCGAAAGACTAGTCACATAAAGCTATGGAAGACCAAACGCTTCAAGAATTTTAATTACTTCTTTCTTGAGAAGGTCAGCCTTATGGAGAAGCTGGCCTATGTGCGGGCGATTCGCGAGGTGCCAAAATCAATCCGCCGTAACGTGGAGCAACTGAATGCCCTGCGGAACGGCATAGCGCACGCGTTTTTCCCGGAGAATCTTCGCAGCGCAAAACCGACCTGGAAGGGCATGGACGTCTTCTCCCTCAAGGGCATGAAGCAACTCGTAGACGACCTCGCAGACATAGACGATTACCTTACCAAGAGAGCTTTCCACGTCTAGCTTTTCTGCTGCGAGACACACCAGGACAACGCAGAAGGTGCAAAAGAGAGTGCAGGTCAACGATTCGAAGGGTCCCCGCCAACCGACGGGGAGAGCAATGTGGGAGACACGTAAGAGAGCGGAGGAGACCCTTGGGCAGTCGCTTCGGCCATACGCCACTTTGTTGGACGAAACATTCGCCTCGA
The DNA here is from genome assembly GCA_046704985.1 of Terriglobia bacterium. Taxonomy (GTDB): domain Bacteria; phylum Acidobacteriota; class Terriglobia; order UBA7540; family UBA7540; genus JBJKQV01. The sequence continues at coordinate 6,164 of JBJKQV010000213.1, read as the reverse complement.
TAGACGCCTGCGTCGCTCGCCTAGACGCTGTTGATGCAGCATTCGCTCGCGTGTGTGCCCTGGTGCTGACGAAGGGCCGTAATTTGGGCTTAGGTTGCTTCAGCCTGTCGCTCGACGGACTAGCGCAAGAGGCGGGAGCATTGTTCAGGCCTCTGATCGAGTCACTTGAGTTGCTGGAATACCTCCGGCGAGACCCGGTACGAGTCCACGAAGTGCTAGAAGAGCGGCTACCCAAGGCGGGGGTGATCGCGCATCGAATTGACGGGACCTTCAAAGCGCTGCGTCAACACCTCAATACACACGCGTCGCACCTGTCCGTTAGCGTTGAAGCAATGGGGCACCTGTTGGAGCTTCCGGCCGGCCGCACTCGCACGGCGCAGCCCCACAGCGAGCCCGTCCTCCGCCAAAACCTGCGAATTCTTCTGGCTGCGCTCGCTTTCTTGTGCGTCTTAGCTGCTAATTGTGTCGTGGTAGCAGAGGGGCGGGTTGACGATGCTCTCGCAGACAAAGTCGATGACCTGAAACGTCGGACGCTTGTCCTCGTTCGCGCAGGAAGCGGGTAGCGCCCCCGTGTAGCGCAGACCGCCGCCTCTGCGGTCTGCGGGTTTTGGGGGTCGTTACGGAGGAAGAGCCGCGGACCGTAATCCGTCGGCTGACGGACGGCGGTCCGCGCTACTGTTCCTCAACCAACGGCAAGTCGATGTAACTCTCCTCGCCGGGCGTGTGGTATATGCGCTGCGTAGCCTTGACGAAATCCTTCGGCTTGGCCCAGAAGATGTTGGGCACGAAGGTCTGAGGGTTGCGGTCGTAGAGCGGGAACCAGCTCGACTGGATTTGCACCATCACGCGGTGCCCGGGCAGGAAGACGTGGTTGGCGGTGGGCAAATCAAAACGATAGAGCAGCGGTTTGTTGGGCGCGAGCGGCTCGGGCTTTGACAGGCTCTCGCGGTAGCGCCCGCGGAAGATGTCGGCGGAAATCATCAACTGGTAGCCGCCCAGCTCAGGCTCGCGCGCCACCTCGTCGGGATAGACGTCAATCAGCTTCACCACCCAATCGGAATCCGTGCCGCTGGTGGAAGCGACCAGGTGCACCACCGGCTGGCCGCTGATCTGCAGCGGCGACTTGAGCACGTCGGAGACGTAGCTGAGCACGTCGGTGCGCCCGGAGGCCTCGCGCTGGTCGTCGACTAACCATTGCGACCAGGTGGCGCGGCGCGGGGCGCCGATGGGGCGGGCGCGGAAGGGCACGGGCTTGGCGGGGTCTGAGACGTATTCGTCAAACGCCTCGCCGCCCGCCGCGGGCGCGCTAAAACCCACCTTGAAACCTTGCCGCAGGTAGAGCGGCGTGGTCTCGATCTTGCACCCGCTCGCGCACCCCGCGGGCCAACTGGGCAGCCGCACCCAGTGGTCCGCCCCGGTCACAAACGCCGTCACTGGCGCCACGGGGTCGGCGGGCGCGCCGTCCTTCAGGTAGTGAGCCAGGAAGGGCGCCAGAATCTTTTGGCGGAAATAGAGTCCCGTGTCGCTGTGGAACTTGATGGGGCCGAGCGAGCTGCCGTCGTGAATCTCCTGGCCGTGGTGCCAGGGGCCGAGCACCAGGTAGAGCATGTCGTGGTTCGTGTCCTTGGGCGCGAGCGCCTTGTAGACGGCGATGGCGCCGTAAATGTCTTCCTGGTCCCAGAGGCTGGCCACCAGCATGGTGGGAACCTTGAGCGGCTGCGCCGCCAGCACGCGGTCCATGGCCTGCTCCTGCCAGAAGGCGTCGTAGCTGGGATGGGCGAGGAGCTTGCGCCAGAATCCCAACTGCTCCATGCCGTGCTCGCGTCCCAGCTCGCCCGCCGAGCCGGCGCGCAGGAACATGTCGTAATCGTCATAGGTATTGCTCCACCACGGCTCCTTGGAGTCGCGCGTGGCCTCTTGGACGTAGATATAAGGCATCCCCTGTTCGCGGAAAGCCCCGTTGTGGAACCAGTCGTCGCCGCGCCAGCCGTCCACCATGGGGTTCATGGGAACGGCCACCTTGAGCGCCGGGTGGGGGTGCACGAGCGCCATGAGGGGCAGAAAGCCGTCGTAGGAAATGCCCAGGATGCCCTCCTTACCGTTCCTCTGCGGCAGGTGGGTAATCAGCCAATCGATGGAGTCGTAGGTGTCGGTGGATTCGTCGACGGCCGTGGGGTTGAGCGGGCCGCGCAGCGGGCGGGTCATCACATAGTCGCCCTGCGAGCCGTATTTGCCGCGAATGTCCTGGAGGACGCGGATGTAGCCGCCGTCCACGATCACGTCGGTGGGATTGTCGTAACCCTCCAGCGCGGGACCCAGGTGGCCGCTCGCCGTGTGGCTGGCCATCTTGGAAGCGTCGTAGGGCGTGCGCGTCAGCAGGATGGGCGCATCGTGCGCGCCCTTGGGAATCAGGATGACCGTGTGCAGCTTCACGCCGTCGCGCATGGGAATCATCACGTCGCGCCGCGTGTAGTTGAAGCTCGTGGTGACGGGCTTGAAGTGCGCGGGCGTTTCGCTGGGCAAACCCTGCGGCGCCGCGGGCGCCGGCGAGCCCTGCGCGGCGGCGGGCGCCGGCAGCAACGGCGCGCCGAGCATCGCCAACAGCAAACTCAGGCCCCAGATCCGCTTCGCTACGTTCATAACTTTCCCCCAGAAGTGTTCAGGTTCGGGCGCGACGCGCGCCCGCATCGGCGTGATGGCTGTCCGCCGGCAATCCTTCGGTTGACCACCCGGCGGCTGGCGGCCATCCTCTCACGAATAAGCGCCGGGATTATATCGCGACCGCGCCTCGGGCACGCACTCTTTCGTGAATTGGCCGGACAAGCGGACCTCAGGCCGCAAGAGAAGGAGGGGTGCTTCGGAGGGTCGCGGAACGGGCGCCTCGAGCGCGCCGTTCACAGCGGCGGGGAGGACGGCGGCGGGAGCCGGCCGGCGCTCAGGCGCCGGACCGGACTCCCTATACCGCGCATCAAAGCGAGGACAAGCGAGCTGCTCAGCTGGAACTAGGACTACTGCCATGCGCCGGCGGCCCCGTCGAGGGGTGCGCGGCAGCAGGCGGCGGATAGTTGGCCGTGTTGGCGTCGAGCTTGATCGTCTTGCCGCGCATCACGTGCACGCGTTGTTGATAGAACAGCCGTCCTTGAGCGTTGCGCATTTGGATCAGGTGATTTCCGGGACGCAAGCGGAGGTCCTTGGCCTTGGCGGCGCGGCCCACGTAGCCGCCGTCCACATAGACGGAGGCGTTCTTGCGCCACGTCTTGATCTTCACTCGACCGTCGCGCGAAGGTGGGAAGTAGGCGGGCCTTCCCCACCCCCATCCCCATCCCCAGCCCCAGCCATTCCACCAAGGGCTGTACCAACCACCTCCATAATAACCAGGACTGATAAATACAGAACCGCCATCGTCATCGTCGCCACGGAACTCCTGTCCGTGGCCATCGGCACGGAGTAAACCTCCTGGAACCAACAGGATAATTGCCAGAGGGACGACCATTAGAGCTTTCCAGATGTTCTTCATGGTTTCCGCCCTCCTTTCCGGCGCCGATTGGGGCAATTCCAGCGCCTCAACCGGCGCCTACATACTTAGATGCGGGAAGGATGGACATGTTGTCGGGTTTATGGCGGAGCGCGCGTGGATTGATAATTAAGGACTTCTTAAGTGGCCACCCTGAGTATCTGACGTAAGCGTCCTACGAGCCGGTGGAGGGCGCCACCTGCCAGACTGTATCCAGCACCGTGCCGTCCACCCACTTGACGACCGCCACCGGGCGCTCGGTGCGGCGAGGCTTGGCGGGCTTGCCGCCGCAGAGCGCTTCCACCTCGCGCTGGATTTCTTCCAGCGGCCGGATGCGCAGCCCGCTCCTGCGCACGGCGTCGAGCAGGTCCTGGCGGCGCGGGTTGATGGCGATGCCGCGCTCGGTCACGATCACATCAATCAGCTCGCCGGGCCCGGTGAGCGTGGTGACTTCGTCCACGATGATGGGAATGCGATCGCGGAAGGAAGGAATGGCGAGCATGGTGCATCGCGAGGTCAGGCAATTCTGCCAGCCGCCGATGCCGTGCAGCAGGCGGCCGTCGGAATGGGTCACGACGTTGGCGTTGAAGTTGCGGTCCACTTCCGTGGCGCCGAGCACCACCACGTCGACGAGCGACGCGGAGTTCCCCTTGTTGTGAAAATTGTAAGAAGTGAACGGCGACGTGGTGACGTGCCGCGGGTTGGCGCCCAGCGAGCGCACGGCGTCGAGGTCGAAGGTCTGGCCGTCCAGGATGTAGTCGGTCAGTCCTTCCTCGAGGATCTCCACCAGGTACTTGGTGGAGCCGCCGCGCACGAAGCGCGCCTTCACGCCCGCGGCGCGCATCATCTCGGCGAGGTAAATCGTAAAGGCGAGCGAGGTACCGCCCGCGCCGGCCTGGAAGGAAAATCCCGGGCGCATCAGCCCCGCGACGCGCACGAACTCCGCGGCGTCGCGCGCGATCTTCAGCCGGTCGGGGCTGCGCGTGATGCGCGTCGTCCCGGAGACGATCTGCGCCGGGTCGCCGATCGAGTCCACTTCCACCACATAGTCGACGTTGTTGCCGTAGATCTGCCAGGGAATGCACGGAAAGGGCACCAGGTTGTCGGTGACCACGATCACGCGGTCGGCGTAGGCGGCGTCGGCGAAGGCAAACCCCAGTCCGCCGCACGCCGACTTGCCGAAGGCGCCGTTGCAATTTCCGAAAAAGTCCGACGAGGGCGCGGCGACGACGGCGATGTCGATCTTGACCTCGCCGTCCTGGATGGCCTGCCAGCGCCCGCCGTGCGAGCGCAGCACGCCGAGGCCGCGCATTTTTCCCCGCGTGCAGTAATCGCCCAGCGGCCCGTTCATGCTCCCTTCGATGTGGTGCACGACGCCCGACTCCATCAGCTCGATGACTCCCGCCTGGGCGGGAAACGACGCGCTGGGAAACCACATCAGGTCGCGCACTCCCATCCGCCCGGCGGCGCGCAGCGCCATCTCCGCCACCCGGTCGCCGTTGCGCAGGTGATGGTGAGTGGAAATCACCATGCCGTCGGCCAGCCCGCACGCCTCCAGCGCCGCTTCCAGGCTGACCAGGCGCTTGTCGCCGTCGGCCGGGTAATCGAGGCAGGTGCGGATGGGCGGAGCGTGTTTGGCTCCCTGCGGGCGGCGCACGCCCACTCCCGGAAACGCCGTCTGCGCCTTGCCGTTCACCACCGTAGGCACCCGCCGCCCGGCGGCGTTGGTGACGAATTCCCCGCCGCTCATCGCGCTCCTCCTTCCGCTTTCCCTTCCGCCGCCCGGCCCATGGCGCGCGCCTGCTTCACCAGCTTGCGCGCCCGCGCGACCACCGGCGGGTCAATCATCTTCGAACCCAGGCTCACCACTCCCAGCCCTCGCCGCTCCGCGTCTTCGAAGGCGGCGACGATCTTCAGCGCTTTGGCCAGCTCCTGCTCCGTCGGCGCGAAGGCTTCGTGAATCACCGGAATCTGCCGCGGGTGGATACACCCCATGCCCGTGAATCCCCAGGCGCGGGAGCGCGCCGCCCAGGCGCGCAGGCCTTCCAAATCGTCCACGTCGCCGTAAACGGAATCGCTGGCCTCCACCCCCGCGGCGTGCGCGGCGTTCACCATCCGCCGGCGCGCGTATTGAGATTCCTCGCCCTCGCGCGTCTTCACCACGCCCAGGTCGGCGGTGTAATCCTCCAAGCCGATGGTCAGCGCCACCACGCGCTCCGAAGCCGAAGCGATGGCGAAGGCGTTCTCGATGCCCAGCGCCGACTCCAGGATCGGCATCAGCCACACCGGGCGCTCGAGCCCGGCGCGCTTGGAGAGCGTCGCCACCGCCTCCTCCACCTCGCGCACCTGCTCGGGCCGCTCGACTTTGGGAACCAGAATCACGTCGGGAGATTCGGGAATGACTTCCTCCAAATCCTGCAATCCCAGCGGTAGCTGGTTGATGCGCACCATGCGCTCCGCCTCGCCGAAGCTGACGGCGTGCAGGGCGTTGCGCACCAGCAGGCGCGCCGCGTCCTTCTCCGCGGGGTGAACCGAATCCTCGAGGTCAAGAATGATTCCGTCCGGCGCGTGCAGGCCGGCGTTGGGGAAAAACTTCGGCTCCGCGCCGGGCAGGTAGAGCCGCGAGCGGCGCAACCGGTCGCGCGGCGAG
>JBJKQV010000212.1:0-3088 GCA_046704985.1 Terriglobia bacterium | reverse complement strand
CGCACGAGCACGGCAGTGTGCACCGGGACCTGAAGCCCGGCAACATCAAGTTAACTCCGGATGGTTTGGCGAATGTCATGGATTATGGCAAGGCCAAGGCCATGGCCGTGGATCTCTCAAGCTCCGACCTCGGCAGCACGCCAACTCTCAGCCCCACCTTGAGCATTGCCGCAACGCAAGCCGGGATGATCCTGGGCACCGCCGCCTACATGGCCCCCGAGCAGGCCAAAGGGAAAAGCGTAGACCGCCGCGCCGATATCTGGGCATTTGGCTGCGTGCTCTTCGAAATGCTGGCGGGCCGGCAGGCCTTCGAGGGCGAAACGGTTTCCGACGTCCTGGCGGGGGTCATTCGTGCCGAGGCCGACTGGTCGGCGCTGCCGGAAGCCACCCCGGCGCCCATCCGCAAGTTAATTCGCCGCTGCCTGGCCAAAGATCCGAAGCAGCGTTTGCAGGCCGTCGGCGAGGCAAGAATCACCATCGAAGAAGTGCTGAGGGGTTCCTCCTCGCCGGCCAGTGACATCGCCCAGGCAACGGGCGTTCCCGCCGAGCAGGGCGGCGCCGAGGCCGCGCCTCGAAGCCTCCTGCCTTGGGCGGTGGCGGGCATCAGCCTGCTGCTGGCGGCGGCGCTGGGCGTCGCGTACTTCCTCAAATCCTCTCCCGCCGCGAAGGCGACTCGTTCGCTGATCACTTCGCCCGACAAGGTCGTGTTCGCCTTCGATCAGCCTTCGGGCGCGCCGGTGCTTTCGCCGGACGGCTCGCGGCTGGTCTTTCCAGCCAACGACGATTCCGGCAAAGAAGCGCTCTGGGTGCGGCCCCTGGATTCGCTCAGCGCGCAGCGGCTGGAAGGAACTCAGGGCGCGGAGTTTCCCTTCTGGGCGCCCGACAGCCGGCAGGTGGGATTCTTTCAGGACGGAAAACTCAAGAAGATTGACGTCACCGGCGGGCCGCCGGTCTTGGTGTGCGATGCCCCCGGCGCTCGAGGCGGCGCTTGGAGCCGCAACGGCGTCATCATCTTTGCGTCCCAGCCATACGGATCGAAATTCTTCAGCGTGCCCGCCGCGGGCGGAACCCCCTCTCCCCTGGCCGTCCGCAAGGGTTCCGGCGCGAACTTCAGCAATCGCTGGCCGACTTTCCTTCCCGACGGAAAGCACTTCCTCTACCTAAGCGGCGACCTGAGCGCCACCGGCACTTCCAAACTCGGAATCTATGTTGGGGAGTTGGGCACCAGCGAAGAGAAATACCTTGTCCAGGCCGACTCCGACGCGCTTTACTCGCCGCCCGGCTATCTTCTCTTTCTCCGCGGCGACACCCTGATGGCACAGGCCTTCGACGCGGACAGCCGGAAACTGCACGGCGAGGCGTTTCCGGTGGCCGAACACGTGGCTTCACCCCGGGAGTACCGGCTGGGGCTTTTTAGCGTCTCCCAGTCGGGGCTTCTGGTTTTCGAGGCCGGCAAAATCGCGAGTGGAGGCGGGCAGTTCGAGTGGCTCGACACCAACGGGAGGGAAATCGGGAAGGTCGGGAAGCCTGGCCTCTCGCAGCCGCGCCTTTCCCCGGACGGAAAGCGCCTGGCCTACATGGGGGGAAGCTTCGCAGCCATGAGCGGCGACATCTGGCTGATGGACCTCGCGCGCGGCGTACAGACGCGCTTCACCTTCGGCCCGACCGTGAACATGGCTCCCGTCTGGTCGCCCGACGGGGACCGAATCGCTTACACTTCCTTTCAGAAGGGCCAGTTCAACCTGTATACCAAGAACGCCTCGGGAGCGGGGGAAGCGAAACTGCTTTACGAATCCGGTCAACCGAAAGCTCCCTCGGATTGGTCCCGCGACGGGCGATACATCTTGTTCAACACACTTGACCCCAAGACCAAAGGCGACGTCTGGGTCCTTCCGCTTTCCGGCGACCGCAAACCCACCCCTTATCTCCAAACCAAGTTCAATGAGGGGGATGCTGTTTTTTCACCGGATGAGCACTGGGTGGCTTATGATTCCGACGAATCGGGAAGCGATGAAGTTTATCTTTCGCCCTTCCCGGGCGGCGGCGGAAAATGGCAGGTCTCGCAAGGCGGAGGCCTTGCGCCGCAATGGAACCGCGACGGCAGCGCCCTCTATTACCTCGCACCGGGCGGAAAAATGATGGAGGCGGGTATCAAGGAAAGCGGCTCAGCGGTTCGAATCGGCACCCCGCGCCAGCTTTTCCAGGAGGCGAGGATCAGTCCTGACCCAGTCGCAGATCCCTACTCCGCCGCCCCCGACGGAAAACGCTTCCTGGTGGAGATGGCGGAACACGCAGCTTCGCCTCCTCTCACCTTGGTGACCAACTGGACCTCGGGCCTGAAGAAGTAGACCGCCCGCGCGCGCTCGGTCACAAGCAAACTTGAAATGAGAAGATAAGCAGAGCTACGGCTGGGTGGAAAACACTCCGCTGGAGTTGGATGATGTTCCATGCGCGGGTGTTCCGGGGGCGCCGGGCTGTCCGGCGCCGGCGGGCACCGGCATGCCGCTGCTTGTCGAGTTGGGAATCCCCAAAAACTCCCACTTGTCGTACTCATCCTGATGGTCGAAGACGCGAATGGATTTCTGCGTGCTGGTGCTGGCCACGCCCACGATGAATGCCCCCTGCACTCCCATACCGGAATTTCCCGAACCCTGACTGCTTCCCTGATTTCCCCCCAGCGAAAACCCGCCCGACTGCGGCGAGTTGTTCTTCGAAAACGCGCTGGCTCCCTGCTGCGTCCCGCCTTCCTCGCCCGACTGGTCCTTTTCACCCGGCTTCGTGCCCTTCTTCCCGCCCGGCGGCGAGAGGGTCTTGGAATCCAGGATCACGCCCTGGGCGGTGGCGTGGATGAGCCGCCACTTGCCGCTGCGGGTCATGGGGTCGGGGTAAGCGTGGCGCAGAAAGCGGTAACCGTTGGTGCGCTTCAGCAGCTCCTTGATGGAGGTCGGATAGCGGTTGAACTGACGATGGAACATGGCGATGGCACGCGCGTACTGCTCGCCGCGGAAGATCAACTCCTTCTCGCGCTCGCGGCGGCCTTGGGTGACGACGTCAGGGACGGCGGCGGTGAGCGCGATAAGCATCAGGG
>JBJKQV010000211.1:0-14614 GCA_046704985.1 Terriglobia bacterium | reverse complement strand
GTCGTCGAGAAGCCGCCCCACCACCCCCACCGCCCGGGAGGCGTCCAGCACGTGCACGGTGGGCCCGTGGTAGCGCTCCTCGATCCTCAGCGCCGTATGCGCCTTCGAGGTGGTGGCGCCGCCGATGAGGAGCGGCACGTCGAAGTCCAGGCGCTCCATCTCCTTGGCCACGTGCACCATCTGATCCAGCGACGGCGTGATCAGGCCCGAGAGGCCCACCACGTCCACGTCCTCGGCCCGCGCGGTGTCCAGGATGCGCTCGGCGGGGACCATCACGCCCAGGTCCAGCACCTCGTAGCCGTTACACTGCAGCACCACGCCGACGATGTTCTTGCCGATGTCGTGCACGTCACCCTTCACCGTAGCTAGAAGAATCTTTCCGGCCGCCTTCGCGCCCCCGGTCAGCCGTTTTTCAGCCTCCAGGTAGGGCAGCAGGTAGGCCACCGACTTCTTCATCACCCGGGCGCTCTTCACCACCTGCGGCAGGAACATGCGGCCGGAGCCGAACAGGTCGCCCACGACGTTCATGCCCGCCATCAGCGGCCCTTCGATCACCGCCAGGGGGCTGCCGTATTTGGTTCGAGCCTCTTCCGTGTCGGCATCGATGTATTCGACGATGCCTTTCACCAGCGCATGCGACAGCCGCTCCTCCACGGCACCCTTGCGCCAGGCATCTTCCTCCACTTGCCGCTTGCCCGTCTGCTGGACGGAGTCGGCAAAGGCCAGCAGGCGCTCGGTTGCGTCCGGGCGCCGGTTGAGGATCACGTCCTCCACCAGCTCCAGCAGGTCTTTGGGGATTTCCTCATAGATGCCCAGCTGGCCCGCGTTGACGATGCCCATATCCATGCCGGCGCGGATGGCGTGATAGAGGAACGCCGTGTGCATCGCCTCGCGGACGGTGTTGTTGCCGCGAAACGAAAACGAGAGATTGCTGACTCCGCCGCTTATCTTGGCATAGGGCAGCGTGGCCTTGATCCGGCGCGTGGCTTCGATAAAGTCCACGGCATAATTGGCGTGTTCCTCCATGCCGGTTGCAATGGTAAGAATGTTGGGGTCAAAAATAATGTCTTCGGGAGGGAAGCCCACTTCCTCGGTCAGGATGCGGTAGGCCCGGGTTGAGATTTCGACTTTCCGCTCCGTCGTATCGGCTTGGCCGCTCTCGTCGAACGCCATCACAATCACCGCCGCGCCGTAGCGGCGAACCAGGCGTGCGTGTTGGCGGAAGGCCTCTTCGCCTTCCTTCAGGCTGATGGAATTTACCACCCCTTTGCCTTGCACAGCTCGCAGGCCCGCCTCGATCACGCTCCACTTTGAGCTGTCGATCATGATGGGAACGCGCGCGATGTCCGGCTCGGAGGAGACGTAATTCAGGAAAACGGACATGGCCTGCTCCGAATCGAGCATGCCCTCGTCCATGTTGACGTCAATAATCTGCGCGCCCGCCTCCACCTGCTGGCGCGCCACGGCCAGCGCATCCTCAAACCGGCCGTTCAGGATCAGCTTGGCGAATTTGGGCGATCCCGTCACGTTGGTCCGCTCGCCTACGTTCACAAAGTTCATGTCAGGCCGGAAGGTGAGTGGTTCAAGCCCGCTGAGACGCGTGGCGCGCCCGGGCTGCGCAAGGCTGTGCGGCTTGGCCCCGTGCACGGCCTCGGCGATGGCGCGGATGTGCGCCGGCGTCGTGCCGCAGCAACCCCCCACGATGTTCAGCCAGCCGTTGGCGGCAAATTCGCCCAGGTCCTTTGCCATGCTTTCCGGGGTCTCGTCAAAACCACCGAAGGCGTTGGGCAAGCCGGCGTTGGGATGGCAACTGATATATATGGGCGCGATCTGCGAAAGTTCCTCAATGTACGGCCGCATTTGTTTTGCGCCCAGCGAGCAGTTGATGCCCACGCTCAGCAACGGAAGGTGTGAAACGGAAATCCAGAATGATTCGATGGTCTGGCCCGACAGCGTGCGCCCGCTCTGGTCCACGATGGTCACCGAAACCATCACCGGCAGGCGGTGTCCCGATTCCTCGAAGAGCTGCTCAATCGCAAACAGCGCCGCCTTGGCGTTCAGCGTGTCAAAGACGGTCTCGAGCAGCAGAAGGTCGACCCCGCCCTCCGCCAGCGCCTTTGCTTGCTCGTAGTAAGCGGCGCGCAACTGCTCAAAGCTGGTGCCGCGCGACGCAGGGTTTGAAACGTCCTGCGAAACCGACGCCGTACGGCTGGTGGGGCCCATCGAACCGGCCACAAAACAACGGCGCGCACGATTCTTGGCGGTGAACTTTTCAACCGCACGGCGTGCCACCTCGGCGCCCGCCACGTTCAACTCGCGGATATGGTTCTCAAGCCCATATTCCGCCATTGAAACCGCGCTGGAGTTGAAGGTGTTAGTTTCGATGATGTCGGCACCCGCCTCGAGATACTGCCGGTGAATGTCCTCAATGATGTGCGGTTGGGTTATGTTGAGCACGTCGTTGTTCTGCCGCAAGTCGCGCGCATGGGCGGCAAACTGCCGGCCGCGATAGTCCGCCTCGGCCAGGTTGCGGGCCTGGATCATGGTGCCCATGGCCCCGTCGAGGATGACAATACGCTCCCGCAGGATGCTTGCAAGCGGATTGGCACGCCCTTCACTTGCGTTCATGCAGCCAGCACCTTCCTTTCCTGACTCTCTAGGATAACCCAACAACCAGGGCGGTCAGGAGCCCGAGAAGCCCGCCTTTGCCCCACATCATCGCGGCGGGAATTAATTTCCTGGACCTCCGGCGATTGGAAGTGCAGAAGCATCTGTGTTTAACCGAAGATTGTTTCCGTCTCCCCAATCTCATCGGTTGACAGCATCTCCTCCATAGTACCTGAAAACTTGACCTGACCGGCGTAATTGGTGCCAGGTGAAATGCGCGAGGATTCACTCCCTCAGGGTTGTGAAATTGCAAAGACGTGGGTACCGGAGGGGCGAGAACTTGGCCAGACGCGGCCGGCCAGGGATGATCGCTTGCTGGCAGCAAGGCGTCGGGAAAAGAGAAGGGAAGCCGCCGCCCGGGCATTCCACCATGTCTTTCCGGAACGCGGGGTCAGACGGAACGCCGGCCGAAGTGCGCCAAGGTAGCTCTCTTCGGGTCATTGTGGGGTCTGGGATCCCTGCTGTTTGGTGTCAGCCTGGTGCGGCTGGGCATGGCGATCACCAACGCCTTGGTGAATGGTGTGGTGGTTTTCCTGGGGAGCCTGGGGCCGATTCTGATGGGGGCGGTTCACATCGAACCGAAACGGATGGTCGGTCTGATGCTGGGCCTTGGGGTGCTTGCCTTGAGCTTGGGGCTTTGCGCGTGGGCGTCTATTTCCAGGGACCGCGCGCAGGGAACCAGCCAAGTCCGCGCAGTGTCGCGCTCCCAGTCCGTGCTCGGTGTGGCCTTGGCCGCGGCGGCCGGTGTTTTCTCTTCTTTGCTCAACATCGGTTTCGTTTACGGAGCACCGCTGGCCGACAAGGCAAAAAACCTTGGGTGTCCGGCGTTCCTGGCCACCGTCGCCATTTGGGTTCCCGTCCTGCTGGGCGGCCTGGTTCTGAACGTCGGGTATCCCGCTTGCCTGATGTTCAAGGGAAAGTCCTGGGGGACCTTCTTCACTGCAAGAGCTATCCCTGGAGCGTGGCTCCGTTCTTCGCTGATGGGCATCCTGTGGTTCGGCGCAGTTCTACTGTACGGAATCGGCGCCTCGACACTGGGAAAGGCTGGAACGGTTTACGGTTGGGAGATGATTGTCGCCGTGTCCATCTTGACCTCTAACGGTTGGGGAGCCCTGACCGGGGAATGGAAAGGCTCCGGGTCCCGCCCGAAGCTTCTGATGACATTGTCTACCGTTCTGTTGATATTTTCGCTCGCCATTCTGGCCCTCCAGCAAATTTCAAGCTGATGGGACCTACGTTCCCTGTTGAGGTGCCTGGTTTGCGGAAGCGGGAAGGGAAGCCCGCCGCAGCCGCACGCAAGGCTCTTCCATACTCTGAATACCCGCAGCCTTTCTTATCGGGCGGAACCCTGCGTTGGAGTCTCAAAAAGCACGCGGCATAAGCTAATATTGCTTGCTATCGACGCGTTAGGACCTGGAAGGACAGGGAGGAGAGCACGATGAGTAGCGAGCAGGCGGCGCCTGAGACGAAAGGCGTTACGGTGAAGTTGCTTTCAACGGTTGACCTGGGTCCTGAGATCGAGGGCATGGCGGGGCGCCAACTTCGCATGCGGATGGTGACCATTGAGCCTGGTGGCGTCTTCGGCCCGGTTCACGACCATAAAGGCAGGCCCGGCATTGTGTACATACTGCAAGGAACGATCACCGACCATCGAAACGGAGTCGCTACCGATTATGGGCCGGGCGTTGGCTGGCCCGAGGATAGGGACACCACCCACTGGCTGGAGAACAGAGGAACGGTTCCGGCGGTGGAGATCTCGGTCGATATTGTCAGGCGAGAGTAAGGTTCCAGCCTCGTAAGGTCCAAACCTGTCGTACGGACCGTGGGCGATAGCCGTCTTTTCAGACCGTATGGCGGCGCGTCACAACAGTTCCTTGTTATGAGATCCCTTCGCCATCACCGCGTTGACTTGCGCGGTATTGGGGTGTAGCTTGTTTTTGCCTGACATCCCGTTATCCGCATCTCACGAGGTCGCCTCCTCATGATTACCACGGGCGACACGGTTTCCCACTATCGCATCCTGGAAAAACTGGGTGGCGGTGGCATGGGTGTGGTCTATCGTGCCCACGACGAACACCTGCCCCGGGACGTGGCGCTCAAGGTTCTGCCCGCGGGAATGCTGAGTGAGGCGGCCGCGCGCAGCCGCTTCCGCCGGGAAGCGATGGCCCTTTCGCAACTCAGTCACCCCGGCATTGCCACTATCTTCGATTTCGACAGCGAGAACGGCGAAGACTTCCTCGCCATGGAATATGTGGAAGGGGAAACGTTGGCGGCCAAGACCGCCGCGGGTCCGCTGGCGGAAAGGGATGTGATCGCGCTGGGGAAGCAGATCGCCGAGGCGCTGGAAGAAGCGCACGAGCGCCAGATCATCCATCGCGACCTGAAGCCCGCCAATGTGATGGTGACTTCGAAGGGCCGAGCGAAGGTCTTGGATTTTGGCCTCGCCAAGATGATGCGTCCTCAAGAGGTGGATGCGGCCACGGCCAGCGTGGCGGAAACGCAGCCGGGGGTGGTGTTGGGCACGTTGCCGTACATGGCGCCGGAGCAGTTGCGGGGCAGAGCGGTGGACTCGCGCGCGGATATCTATGCGCTGGGCGCCATCCTCTACGAGATGGCCACCGGGCGGCGGCCCTTTCCGGAGAAGCAGTCCACGCCGCTCATCGCTTCGATTCTGACCGCGCCTCCGCAACCGCCGCGGCAATTGAACGGCCAGGTCTCGCCGGGGTTCGAAGCGATCATCCTGAAGGCGCTCGCGAAGGATCCGGAGGACCGGTACCAAACGGCAAGCGAGCTGCTGAGAGAGCTGGCCGGGCTGAGCGGGGGGCTTTCGGTCTTCGGGACTCTCCGCAGGGCGGTGAAGCGGCGCCGGATGCTAGCGGTAGATGTGACCGTGGGTGTGGTTCTGCTCGTCGCTCTGCTGGTCGGCCTCAACCTCGCCGGCCTGCGCGACCGGCTGACAGGCGGGCCGCCCCCGCCGGAAATCACCTCTTTAGCCGTGTTGCCGCTCGCCAATCTTTCCGGCGACCCGCAGCAGGACTACTTTGCCGACGGCATGACGGAGGAGTTGATTACGAACCTGGCCAAGATCGGCTCGCTGAAAGTGATCTCGCGCACCTCCATCATGCAGTACAGGGGCACCCAAAAGCCCTTGCCGCAAATTGCTAAGGAGCTGAACGTAGAGGCGCTGATCGAGGGCTCGGTGCTGCGTGAGGGCGACCAGGTGCGCATCACGGCGCAGCTGATTCAAGCCTCCACGGGCAAGAACCTGTGGGCGGAGAGCTACCAGCGCGAATTACGTGGCGTTCTGGTTTTGCAGGAAGAAATCACCCGGGCGATTGCCGAGAAGGTCCGCGCCGCCCTGACTCCCACCGAGCGCACCCGGTTGGCAGGCGCCCGGACGGTCAATCCCGAAGCGTACGAGGCCTATCTAAAGGGCATGCAGCACTTGTACAAGGTTACCCCGCAGGATATCGACTCTGCACTACGATACTTCGAGCTGGCGCTTACGAGAGACCCGAACTACGCAATGGCCCATTCGGGTATGGCTCTGGTATGGCTTTTTCGCCAACAGATGGGGTACACGGCACCGCGTGAAGCGGGTTCGAAGGCGAAGGTGGCTGCCCTCAAGGCAGTGGCTTTGGACGATTCGCTCGCGGAAGCACACAATGCCTTAGCAGAGGTGAAAGTCTGGAGTGAATGGGATTGGGCGGGCGCCGAAAGGGAGTTCAAGCGCGCGATTGAACTCAACCCCAACTACGCGGACGCCCGGGCGCCTTACTCGCATTTGCTGATGATTGTGCATCGCCCCGAAGAAGCGATGACGGAAATCCAGCGCGCTGTGGAGTTGGATCCGATCAACGCTGTCTTCCAGGCCTTTCGTGGCGTGGACCTGGAACTCGCGGGCCGCTATGACGAGGCGATCGTCCAGTTCCGCAAGGCGCTCAAAACGTCTCCGGGGCTTCCTTTCGCGCACTGGATGCTCGCCGGTACCTACTTTAAGAAGGGCCTTTATAAAGAGTCTTTGGCGGAAGTGAAGGCGTATTATGCCGGTGACGATGAGATTGAGAGGGCCTTGGCGCAGGGGTACGCTCAGTCGGGTTACCGGGGCGCGGTGAAGGGAACGGCGGACCTATGGGCAGCGCGCGCGCCCAAGACTTATACGCTCCCCACCGACGTGGCAACGCTATATGCCTGGGCCGGCGAGAAGAAATTTGCCCTCGATTGGCTGGACAAGGGTTTTGAAGTGCGCGACCCCAACATGCCTTACGTCAATGCCGATCCAGCGTACGATTCCCTGCGCTCCGAGCCGCGCTTCCAGGCCCTCTTGCGCCGGATGAGTTTCCCTCGCTAGACACGTCTCCCCTTGAGCCCCTTTCCATGTTCCTGTGGCCCAGGGATGGCTCTTCGCTTCGAGCTACTGCAATTGGGAGTACTCGGCTTTGGCTTGCCGATAGATAGGAATGTCCGGGTCGGCGTCTTTCCACAAGGCAAGGAAATCCTGATATGCACGCAGGGCTTTCGCGCGGTCGCCCGACTGCACCCAGGCGCGTCCCATGTAAAGACGTGCCAGCGCCTGCCAAGGGTGGTTTACCAAGTTTCCTCCCCGATACTCCATCACCTTCTCGAACTGTGCCGCCGCTTCGTTGCCCTTGCCCTCCTTCAGGTAGGCCTGGCCGCGCAGGAATAGCACCTGCCAGTAGGCGCGCTGGTAAGGGGTTGCCGGTTCGAGTGCTTTGATCGCCTGAGCTGCTTCGCCGCGATAGAGAGCCAACCCGGCGCGTAAGAAGGGAAGATAGACGGAGTTCACCATGGTGTCCTTGGGAAAGCGCCGGGCCGCGTCTTGCTCCAGGGTTTCCGCCCGGGTGGTGTCGCCTGAAACGCCCAGGGCCGCGGCTTCAGACCAGAGCACGGTTCGAGTCCGCGCCAGGGCCATCGCCTGAGCCGCCCGGCTGCGCGCCAGGCGGAGATCTCCGAAACTCGCGTCGATCAGGGCCTCCTGGGCGATGATATCCGCGGCGTTATCCTTCAGGCCGGTGCGCGCGGCGGCTTTTGCCGCCTGCTGCAAGAGAGCTTGCGCTTTCCGGAGTCTTCCGAAATAGCCCTCTGTGCGGGCTTGTTGGGTGAGCATCTCGTATTCTTCCGGCCGGCCCGCAGCCCAAGCGGCGTAGCGGCGCATGGCCTCCCAGTCACCATCAACGAAGGCGATCAGGTACAGTCTCTTCTGCACCGAAAAAGGATCGAAGTTCCTGGCCTGCGCCTGCTCGTGAATGGTCTTGGCTTCCGCGAACCGGTTCAGGCACATGTATCCCCAGCCCAGGTTGAAGTAGCTGTAGGCGTCGTCGGGCGCGAGCCGCATCTCCTCGAGGTACTCGTCGAGGGCTTTGTCGTACTGTCCGATGTCACTGTAGGTTACACCCAGCCAGGTGTGCACCCAACTATCGCGGGGGTAGAGCTGCTTCCACAACAGACAGGTTTCGATCTCCTTGTCCACCTCTCCGGTCACCGAGTTGTAGTACCGCGCAGAGATGATGAACTTTTCCCTTTCGCTCGCCCGTTCGCGGAGCTCGAAGGCTTTGCGGGCGTACTCGGCGGCCGATTCTCCCTCGCCCAGGTTGGCGTATCGGGAAGCCAGCGAGGAGTAAGCCATGGCAAAGTTTGGATCCAGCTCCACGGCGCGCTTCAAGAAGGGGATGCTCTCCAGATCCGATCCTTTCTGAATGGCCTGCTCGACGCCCAGGTTGTAAGCCGTAAACGCTTCCAATGACGAAGTGGTGGCCTGCTGGATCGGCGTGTCGAACTTGCCGATGGAACTCAGGGATTCGCCCAGTTGTTCTCGCAGCTTCGAAGAGGCGGCGCCCAGCGCCGCAAGTACTCCTTCCTTGCTTGTCGCCTCGACCTGCTGCTGCCCTAACGACTCTCCGGTGCGGCTGTTCAGCGCGTTCAGGGTCACGACGTAATGGCTGCCCAGGGAGGCAATCTGGCCCGTAATGATCGCCTTGATGCCGTGCCGGGCGCAGATCTCGCGGCCGATGGAAGCGGTGACGCGTTCGTCGGGTGAGCGTCCCATCAGGCTGAGCGCCTCGCGCACCCGGTTTTCCGGAAATATATTCAGATAAGGAGACTCGTTCAGCTTGATGGCCAGGGCTTGCTTGAGAACTCCGTCAAAGACTGGATCGCCGGTGGTGTTGACGAAGTCGGTGAGAAGCACACTGTCTTTTTCGGTCAGCGCGGGGGCGCGTCGCATACGCCAGTAAAGTGCGCCCGCCATGAGCGCCAGGATGAGGACCGCCGCGACGGTGACGTTCAGCCGTCCCATCGCAGGGAGCCGACGGAAGCGCGCTCGCAAGCCTCCTCGAGTCCCGGACCGTTGTACCCCGCCCAACGCTTCGGCGTGCGCGTGAGGGAGCGCGGTCACATAGGCTGAATTCAAGTCGCGCCGCAAACGCTGCAGGTCGGCGCGAACATCCGCAGCGGTCTGGTATCGCAGTTCGCGGTCTTTTTCCAGAAGCTTCTGCACGATCTCTTCAAAGGCAGGGGGGAATTCGGGATGGGTACGGCCGGGCGGGGGCGGAGTATGAAGCAGGATCTTCTCGAGAATCGCAGCCGGGGTCTTTCCCTCGAAGGCCGGACGCCGCGTCGCCATTTCGTAGAGGACCTGCCCCAAACTGAACAGGTCCGTTCGGCGGTCCAAATCCTGGCCGGTGATCTGCTCCGGCGACATGTAAGCCGGGGTGCCCACCGCCTGCCCGGCACGGGTGAGCGAGCTGACCTCCGCGGCCGCGGTGATGATGGGAGGCGACCCGGCGCCTTCCGGCAAACCTACACTCGCATCCGCGCCCCCCTCGTGGGCCAGCTTCGCCAAGCCGAAGTCCAGCACCTTCACCTGGCCGCGTGCGCTCACCATGATGTTGGCGGGCTTGATGTCGCGATGAATAATCCCTTTCGAGTGCGCCGCGTCCAGCGCATCGACGATTTGCAGGGCGAGGTCGACGACTTCGCTCCTGGTCAGGGCTTTCCCATCGAGGCGCTGGCGGAGCGTCTGCCCTTCCAGCAACTCCATGGCAATGAAGGGCTGGCCTTCGTGCTCGTCAATGTCATGAATGGTGCAGATGTTGGGGTGGTTGAGCGCCGAGGCAGCGTAGGCCTCGCGATGAAAGCGCTCCAGGGCCTGGCGGTTGCGCGCGAACTCTTCGGGGAGGAACTTCAGCGCCACCTGGCGATGAAGCCTGATATCCTCGGCCTTGTATACAACACCCATTCCCCCCGAGCCGAGTTTCTCGAGGATGCGATAGTGGGAAACATGCTCATCGACGGAGACCATGCTTTGGCCGCCTCGGCGCACTGCATCGAAGATCAGGGACGTCAGGTGCAGCCATGCTAGGACTTATTGGAGGTCAAGTCAACACCGCTGACGCCTCAAATCAGAGGCCTCACGGGCCTAAGGGAAGAGCCGCCACGTTCCTCAAATTCCCCCGACAAGGAATAAGGCCGCGATTGTGGTCGACGACCTATATCCGGTGAGAAGGGCTGAATCTTCTTGCGAAATAGGGAGACTGATTGTGGAAACTTCGAATCGAGGTATTCCTGCGCAGGAAGAAGACCGCAGACCTACTCTCCCGAAGGAGGCTGGTCTTCTCGGATGAACTCCCGTTCACTTCAGCGGGGCGTCATTAGGTTGCGCAAGCCAATTCGGACTTGAACCAAGGAATCAATTGCTTCTTCAAATTCGAACCCGAGGCGATGAGGCCGGGGAGCAAAGGTGAGCGCTGATTAAAGACCCACCGGGAAAAGTCCGGCGGCCGGGCCCATCCCCCCGCCGCCTCCACCAGCGCGACACCGGCTGCGACATCCCACTCGTGCTTGGGGGTGAGTGTCCAGGTGGCGTCGGCCAGACCTGCCGCCACGCGGGCCAGCTTGTAGGCCACCGATCCCATGGGCCTGACCGAGAAAGGGCGGCCCGCAAAGCGCTCCCAATCGCCGCGCTTGACCTCGCTGCGGCTGGCCAGCACCACGGCGCCGGCCAGGGCGCCGCGCGTGCTGCAGCAAGCCTTTTGGCCGTTATATGTCATACCGGTCGCGGCGGAGCCCAGAAACGTTTCTCCGGTGGCCGGATTGGCAATCCCTCCGGCGATGGCAACGCCGCGATGGACGTAGGCGATCGAAACGCACCATTCGGGAATCCCGGCGAGATATTCGCGCGTGCCATCGATGGGGTCCACAATCCAGACGTTTTCGTTTCCGAGGCGCGAATGGTCGTCCGCCGTTTCCTCCGAGAGCCAACCTTCGCCGTCGCGTAGCAGCGCGCTGTGCAAGGCCTTGTTCACCGCCACGTCGGCTTCGGTGACGGGGTCGCCGCCCTCCTTGAAGCGCGCGTCGATGGCGCGCGAGCGCAGAGGCTCCAGCGCCTCCAGGGCCCGATTCAGGCCTTCCTCAATGCGCGACAGGGTGGCCCTGCATAACGAATCGTTCATCTCCGTCCCTCGAAAATGGCTGTCGGGCCTCAGGCCTCATTTCTTTCCTCGTGGCCGGCGCGGCGGGGTGAGAGGTAGCCTTCCTGTTCGAGGTGAAGGAAGACGGCCTGCGCGGCGTCTTGCGGCGTCATCCCCGTCGTATCGAGGGTCACGGCGGCGTCCTCGGGCGCTTCGTAGGGATCGCTGATCCCGGTGAATTGTTTCACCAGCCCGGCACGAGCCCGGGCGTAGAGCCCCTTGCGGTCTCTCGCTTCGCAGGTTTCGAGCGGCGTGGAAAGGTAGACGAGAACAAACCCGCCGAGGGGCTGAATCATGGCGCGCACCTCTTTGCGTACCGAGTCGTACGGCGCGATGGGCGCGCAGATGGCGATGCCGCCGTTCTTGGTGATTTCCGAAGCGACGAATCCGATTCTTCGAATGTTCAAATCCCGATGTTCTTTCGAGAAGCCCAGCTCCGACGACAGATTCTTGCGCACGATATCGCCATCCAGCAGCGTGACCGGCCGGTCGCCCATTTCCAGGAATTTCATCAGCAGGATGTTGGCCAGCGTCGATTTGCCCGCTCCCGAAAGGCCGGTGAAGAAGAGCGTGAATCCTTGCCGGTGGCGCGGCGGATAGCTCTTTCGCAATTCGCGCGCCACCTCCGGAAACGTGAACCAGGCGGGCAACTCGCGTCCCTCCGCAAGCCGCCGGCGAAGCTCCGTCCCCGAGAGATTGAGCAGGCGCGCACCCTGCGGCACTTCGTCTTCGCGCACGTAGCGGTCCCCATCTTGGTGATAGCTCAGCATGCGCATGGGGACCATGGCGATGCCCAATTCCTGCTGGTGCGATTTCAACAGTTCCTGCGCGTCGTAGGGTCCGTAAAACGGCTTGCCCTGCCCGTTGTTCCCGGGCCCCGCATGGTCGCGGCCCACGATGAAGTGCGTGCAGCCGTAATTTTTCCGGATGATGGCGTGCCAGAGCGCCTCGCGCGGCCCGCCCATGCGCATGGCCAGAGGGAGCAGGGCCAGCCGAACGGCGTCCTTCGGATACTTGGGAAGCAATTCCTGGTAGCAGCGCACGCGCACGTAATACTCGACGTCGCCGGGCTTGGTCATGCCCACCGAGGGATGGATGAGGAGATGGGCTTCGGCCTCCCGGGCCGCCCGAAGCGTGATTTCATAATGGGCGCGATGCATCGGGTTGCGGGTCTGAAAGGCGACTACTTTTTTCCAGCCGCGCCTGGAGAACTCGGCGCGCAGCTCGGCCGGAGTCGGGCGCAGCGCGCCAAAATCGTAGTGCACCGGAAGCCGCAGGCCTTCCACACGGCCGCCCACGTACCAGGGATGGGACTTCTGGAGCAGCGCGGCCACGCCGGGATGGCGGGTGTCCGTGGTGCCGAAAACCGCCTTTGCTTCGGCGGCGCGGTCGGGCTTCCAAACATCTTCGACGTTGAGAACGGCGAGCATCGCGCCTTCCGAATCGCGCAGAGCGATTCGGGCTTGGGAGCCCAGTTTCTTCGCGAACTCCTCGCTCACATCCAGGGTCACCGGGATCGGCCATAGCGCTCCGCTCTTCAGGCGCATGTTGGCGCACACGCCTTCATAATCCTGGCGCGTCATGAATCCCTCGAGCGGGGAAAAGCCTCCGTTCAGCAGCAGTTCCAGGTCGCATAGCTGGCGCTGCGTCAGGTTCCATGACGGCCAATCGCGGGACGCCTGCTTAAGTTCTCCGGACCGTTCGGCGGGCGCCAGGAGGTCAACGAGTGCGCCTCCGGGCGGCCTCATCAAAGGGGGGTTCATTTGGGCTCCTGGGAACCGGCCTGGCGCTGGCGATAGAGTGAAGGGTCCACCTGCGCGGCCATGGCGGCGAGGTTGAGGGGCACGCCGAGAAACTCCTGAAGGTCCTGGCAGACTTGCTGCGGATGGTGGAGCACGTCCTGGTGCGCGACCCAGCGCACGCGGATCTCGGGCCGCAGGTGCAGCGCCGCCTTCACCTGTTTCAGGTGGGCGTCGAGGGCGCGCTGCATCGCCTCGGGGGGCAGCGCCGGACCCGTGGTGCCGAGTTTCCGGATCATCGCCGCCTGCGAGGCCGCCACTTCGGCCAGCGACCGCTCCATGAAAACGGCCTGGTAGGTTCGCGAGTTGGGCAGGGAGAGCAGCAGCGTGGAAATGATCTTGACTGCCTTGCCTTCCGCTTCCGCGATGGCCTGCGGTTGCCGGGGCAGGGACTTGGCCTTTTCCCACTCCCAATATCCGCGCGGGTTGTTGGCGTCGGCGGCGCGCTCCCCGTCGGTGAGCACTTCCAGTCCCCCGGCCGCCAGCATCTGCATCATCACCGAGGTGCCGGAGCGCGGCAATCCCGAAACCACCGTAATCATTGTTTCACCGCCGTCTGCCGGCGCTTTATCGCCGCGCGCCGGCGTTTGACCATACCTTGCAGCAGCTTCTGATGCTCGAGCGCTTTGGCCCGGTCGCCGCCCGGCCGCCGGTTTACCGCGACCAGCCAGCGGTGCGCCGCCACCATGCTCGGAACCATGGCCGCGGCCGTCTCAAAAGCCACCGTGGCGCGGTGGGGGTGTCCCAGCCGCGCCAGCGCCACGCCCAGATAGAAGTGCCCCATGGGAAGAAAATGCTGCAAGCTCACCGCCACCAGCGCTTCTTCCACTGCCTCCCCGTTGCGACGCCGGCGCAGCAGGGCGCGGGCCAGTCCCAGGTGCGCTTCCGGGCTGTCGCCGTCAATTTCCAACGCCTTGCGGTAGGCCCGCTCTGCGTCCCGCACGCGCCGCAGGCGCAGGTAAGTTTCGCCCAGACGGACGTGCAAATCCGCCATGCGCGGGTTCGCCTGCTCGGCGCGCAGAAAGGCTTCCAAGGCCTCCTTCATCTTGCCTTCTTGGAACAGGATGACGCCCATCATCCAGTCCATCCAGGGACGCCGCCGTCCATTGGCGTTTGCCGATTGGCCGTCGCCGCTTGCCGACGGCTGATTTTCAGCCGGCGCCTGTGAAGGCGCAGCGGACTCCTCTTTGGCGGGCTGCATTGTCTTTTCTGCGGCGGGCTGAGCGGCGGCAACATCCCCGGTGGCCGGGGATTCCGCTTCGCCTTGGCCCGGCGCCTGGCGGGGCGGGGAAGCTGCCGCTTCGAGCGGCATCTCACCTGCCGCCGCGGCGCCGGCGTTTGCGGCCTGCACCTCGGCGCCTTCGATTTCCGGGCTTTCGCCGTCCTTCTTCTCGCCTGCCTTCTTTTCTTCTTTCTCGGGCGGAGGAGGAGGGCGGTTCATCAATTCCGTCAGCACGCGCTTGGCGTCCTCGATGCGCCGCAGGGTGAAGTAGCACTGCGCCAGATGCTGCGCGAAGCGCGACTGGTCCGGCTGCTCCTTGTACAAGTCCTCGAACATGGGGAGCGCCAGGCGCGGCTGGCCCTTATCCATGTAAACGCGCGCCAGGTTGTACTTGGCCTCGCGCAGGGAACTGGCCACGGCCTTGTTCTGGTCGTCGG
>JBJKQV010000210.1:0-10190 GCA_046704985.1 Terriglobia bacterium | reverse complement strand
CCCGCGGGCCCGCGCCGCCAACCTGCCGGCGCGCCTGGAGGCGCTTTACAACGGCCTGGAAGAAGTGATGCAGGAGTTCCAGCCCGAAACCATGTGCCTGGAGGAAGTCTTCGGCCACGCCGCCCACCCGCGCACTTCCATCCTGATGGGCCACGCGCGCGGGGTCATCTGCCTGGCGGCGCGGCGCGCCGGGGTGCCGGTGATGAACTTTTCCGCCAAGCGCATCAAGCAGTCGGCCACCGGCAACGGCAACGCTTCCAAGCTCCAGGTGCAACGCGCCATCCAGCAGTACTTTTCACTGGCGCGCGCGCCGCACCCGCCCGACGTGGCCGACGCGCTGGCGGCGGCGCTCTGTTACCTGAACGTCGCCCGCGCCCGGGAAAACGCCGCGAGGAGGAAACAGCCCTGATCTCCGAAATCACCGGCCAAGTCCTCTACGACCGCATCCGCCGCACTTCCCTGCTGCTGCGCGTGGACGCGCTCTGCTACGAAATTCTGGTACCCTCGGGCATCGCCTCGCGCCTGCGCGCCCCGGCCGAGAACGCCCGCGAGAATCCCCTGACCTTCTACACCATCTATTACATTGACGGCGGGCTGGGAGGCGGGCACCTGACGCCGCGACTGGTGGGCTTTCTCGACCCCCTGGACCGGGAATTTTTCGAGCAGTTCACCACCGTCCCCGGCGTGGGGTTCATGAAGGCGCTCAAGTGCCTGGTGCATCCCATCAACGAAATCGCCCGCGCCATCGAGCGCGGCGACACCGCCTTCCTGGAGGAGCTGCCCTTCGTGGGCGCCAAGACCGCCGAGCGCATCGTCACCGAGCTGCGCGGCAAGATGGCCAAGTTCGCCCTCGCGCACAGCGAGGCGCCGCTCTCCATCGAAAAGGAATCGGTCTCCGAGCTGAAGGCCGAAGCGCTGGAAGTGCTGCTACAGCTCGAATACTCGCGCGCCGAAGCCCACCGCATGGTGGAGGACATTTTCACGCGCTTCAAGAACCTGAAGACCACGGAAGGTTTTCTGCGCAAGGTGTTTGAGCAAAGGCAGGAAGGCAAGCCTTGACCCGGAAGGACCCCGCGAGGGGGCGTAAAGGATGAGCCGAGAGCGACTGGTTTCACCGGAACTGATTTCCAAGGACGAGGAGAGCTTCAACCGCACCCTGCGCCCGCCGACGATGGACGAGTACGTGGGGCAGAAGAAGGTGGTGGAGAAACTCGAAATCGCCCTGGAGGCGGCCAAGAAGCGCGGCGAAGCGCTCGAGCACGCGCTCTTTTACGGCCCGCCGGGCCTGGGCAAGACCACCCTCGCTTACATCATCGCCAACGAAATGGGCAAGCACATCACCACCATCTCCGGTCCCGCACTGGAACGGACCCACGAATTAATGGCGATCCTCACCAGCCTCTCAGACGGCGACATTCTTTTTGTGGATGAAATCCACCGCCTGCCCGCCAACATCGAGGAGTTCCTCTACCCGGCGATGGAGGATTTTCGGATCGAGTTCGTTATGGACAAGGGACCCAACGCACGGGTACAGACCTTTCCACTGCGGCGCTTTACCCTGCTGGGCGCCACCACACGCGCCGGAAGCCTTTCGGCGCCCCTGCGCAACCGCTTCGGGCTCTTCTATCACCTGGAGTTTTATTCCGCCGACGACCTGCGCCAGATCGTGCTGCGCTCGGCGGGGATTCTGGGCGCCAAGACCGGCGAAGGCGGCGCCGGTGAAATCGCCCGCCGGGCACGCGGCACCCCGCGCATCGCCAACCGCCTGCTGCGCCGCGTGCGCGACTACGCGGAGGTGAAGGCAGCGGGCGAAATCACCGCCGAGGTGGCCCGCCAGGCCCTGAAGCTGGAAGGCGTGGACGACCAGGGGCTCGACGACCTGGACCGCAGTTTCCTCTCCACCATCATCAAACTCTACGGCGGCGGCCCGGTGGGGGTTGAGGCCCTCTCCGCCACCCTCAACGAGGAAGTGGACACGCTGGTGGACATGGTCGAGCCATACTTGCTTCAGCAAGGCTTCATCAGCCGCACCAAGACGGGCCGCAAAGCCAACCCACCCGCCTACCGGCACCTGAAAGCGGCGCCTCCGGCGAGCGAGGCGCAGAGCTTGTTCGAAGAAGATGCCTAGGGGAAGCGGAGCGTGAGCGGCGAACTCCGGTGGGGCCGCCCCGGCCGGTTCGCCGCGCGGGCTTGTCGTCCGCGCGATGTGCTGGAAAGCCGAGAATAGATGTCTTTGCTCATCGAACAACCCCGGCCGGAAGTGACCTCGCAGGAGATGGCGCGGCTGCTGCGCGAGGAGCTGGCGCCGCACTTTGCGGCCTGGAACCTTTGCCGGTCGTCGCAGGAGCTTTTCGCGAATCCGGACTACCGCGCCGTCGAGGACAAGGTCCGCGCGGTGATGGAGCATGTCGAAAGGGGCGACTTCACGCGTAGTGCAGCGCCGGCGCGCGAGTCCTACCGCGTCCTGGCCTGGAACCTGGAGCGCGGCATCGAGTTGGACGGGCAAATCGAAGCATTCCTCAACCACCCCTACCTGAAGGACTGTGACATCCTGCTGCTCACCGAAACCGACCTGGGAATGGCGCGCTCCGGCAACCGCGACGTGGCGCAGGAGCTGGCGCGCGCCCTGGGCATGCACTACGCTTTCACGCCCTGCTACTTGAACCTGACGCGCGGCGCGGGGCTGGAATATTACTCGGACGGCGACAACGCCCTGGGCCTGCACGGGAATGCCTTGCTGAGCCGCTACCCGCTGCGCGCCGTGCGCGCCATCCCCCTGCGCAACGGCATTGATAAGATGGCGGGGCGCGAAAAGCGCCTGGGCTGCCAGCGCGCCTTGGCGGCGGAGATCGAGTTCCCCAACTACCGCGCCCTGGCCGTCACCGTCCACCTGGACGCGCAGTCCACGCAGCGCCACCGCCGCGACCAGATGCACACCGTGCTCGACGCCGTCCCCGCCGACCTCCCCGTGGTGCTGGGCGGCGACTGGAACACCACCACCTACAACTCCTCGCGCGCCTTTTACTCCATCATGGGCTACTGGCTGCGCGTCCTCATGGGCGTCGAGAACGTGATTCGCAACCACTACCTGCACCCCGGCCGGCACTTCGAAAAAGGGCTGTTCCGGCTGCTCGCCTCGCGCGGGTTCGACATCGGCGCCTCGAACGTGGACGGCGAATACACAACCACCTACGACGTCACCGACCCCAAGCCGCGCCAGAGCCTGGGTGAGTGGGTGCCGGCCTGGTGCTTCGCCTTTGTGCGCTGGGCGCTGCGCAACCACGGCGGCAAGTGCCCGCTCAAAATCGACTGGTTCGCCACGCGCCAGGTGCGCTGCCAGGCGCCCGTGGTCATCCACGACCTGCGCGAAGGGCGCGACCGCCCGCTTTCCGACCACGACGCGATCGGAGTGGAGATTCTTCCCCCGGACGCGCAGCCATGAAGCGCCTTTACCTTTCCCTGGGCTCCAACCTCGGCGAGCGCGCCGCGCACCTTCGCCAGGCGCTCGCGCGCCTGGGCCGGGCGGGAGTGGAAATCCGCCGCGTTTCCTCTTTCTACCGCACCGAGCCCGTGGATTACCTCACCCAGCCGTGGTTCGTGAACTGCGCCGCCGAGGCGGCCACCGAGCTTCTGCCCCTGCGCCTGCTCGGTGTGTGACCCAGGCGGTGGAGCGCGCGCTGGGGCGCCGGCCCGGCATCCCCAAGGGCCCGCGGGCGATTGACATTGACATCCTCCTCTACGAAAATGCCGTCGTTCGCTCCGCGCGGCTCACCCTTCCTCACGCGCGGCTCGCGGAACGGCGCTTTGTGCTCGTTCCCCTGTGCGAGCTCGACCCGGCGCTGCGCGACCCGGTCAGCCGGCGAACCGTCACCCGGATGCTGCGCGAGACGGCGGACGCAAGCCGCGTCGTCAAGCTGCCGCGAACGCAGAAGGTTGTAATTTGAAGGACCGAGGCCAGTCGTGAGCAAGGTGCCGGAGTTCGAACCGCCGCACTTCATCGTCGTGGAAGGGCCCATCCGGGTGGGCAAGACCACGCTGGCGAACCTGCTGGCCGAGCGGCTGCACGCCGAGCGCCTGCGCGACGTCGAAGACAACCCCTTCCTGGAGAACTTCTACCGCGACAAGCCGGGCACGGCCTTCCAGGCGCAGTTCTACTTCCTCATCGAGCGCCACAAACTGCTGCGCGCCCTGGATACTTCCGCCGCTTGGCAGCACCCGGTGATCGGCGACTTCCTGTTTGAGAAGGACAAGCTCTTCGCCTATATGAACCTCAGTGACGCGGAGCTGGGCATCTACGAGCAGTATTACACCCTGCTGGCCGAGCAGGTGCCCACCCCCGATTTGGTGATATACTTACAAGCGAAGCCGGAGGTGCTGAGGCAGCGCATCGCCAAGAAGAACCTGCCCATGGAGCACCGCATCTCCGACGAGTATTTGCAGGAAGTGGTCGAGGCGTACGACCATTTCTTCTTTCACTACAAGTCCAGCGCCCTGCTGGTGATCGAGACGTCCGAGATCGACTTTGTCGACCGGAACGAGGATTTGGAAGAGTTGCTCGCTCGATTGAGCCAGCCGGTGAAAGGAACGCAGTACTTTCTGCCGCTTGGATCCGCCGACTGACGGACTGAGACGGGCCGGAACGGCCTCCTGCGTAGCCCCCGGGGGGGCGCGGAGGCCGGATACACCGGGAGTTTGAACCCTCTCTGTCCGAGCTAGTGAAGGCCCGCACGGGTCTCCGGCCGCGCGGAAGTAAGAAGGCGGCGACAGCATCGGCTCCAGAGAGGGTTCCTGTTTCTGGCGCCCCCCTCCCCGCCGCCGGCGCGGCCGGGAAAAAATTCCAGCGAGGTGAAGCCATGGACCCGAATGCCCAGGCCGTGAGCAAAATCACCGTTCCGATCATTCTGGAACGCAAGCTGCGAGGCGAGAAGCTGACGTGCCTGACCGCCTACGACTACCCCACCGCCCGCTTGGTAGACGAAGCCGGAATCGACATCATCCTGGTGGGCGATTCGCTCGCCCAGGTGGTGCTCGGGTACGACTCCACCATCCCCGTCACCATGGAGGAGATGCTCCACCACGTGCGGGCGGCGCGGCGGGGGACTCGGCGCGCCTTGCTGGTGGCCGACCTGCCCTTCGGCGCCTACCATCAGGGGCGCGAGGAGGGCCTGCGCAATGCCATTCGCTTTCTCAAGGAGGGCGGCGCCGACGCCGTCAAGGTGGAGGGCGGCAAGAAGCGCGCGGCGCTGGTGCGCGCGCTGGTGGAAGCGGAAATTCCCGTCATGGGGCACGTGGGCCTGACACCGCAGTCGGTGCGCGCCCTGGGCGGCTACCCCGTGCAGGGCAAGACGGCCGATGCCGCCGCCGAGCTGATGGCCGACGCGCAGGCCGTCGAGGACGCAGGGGCCTTCGCGGTGGTCGTGGAAGGCGTGCCGCGCGAGCTCGCGCGGCTGATCACCGCGCGCTTGCGCATTCCGACCATCGGCATCGGCGCCGGCCCGGATTGCGACGGGCAGGTGCTGGTGGTGCACGACCTGCTGGGCCTCAGCTTTACTCCCCGCGCCAAGTTCGTGCGCGCTTACGCCGACCTGGCCGAAACTATGCGCCAGGCCTTCGCACGCTACCGCCAGGACGTTGCGGCAGGCGATTACCCGCGCGACGCCGAGTCCTATCACTGGCCGGCCGCGCTGCGCGAGCGCTTCGAAAGCGAGTCCTCGCGCCGCCTCTAGCCGCTCTTCAGGAATCCGCGCGCGACTTCCCGCGCGCCGCCCCGGCGCGTTTTGGCCGGGGAAACGATTGACCTCCACCATGCGATTGCTGACCACCCTCGCGGAGATGCAACGCCTGTCGCGCGAACTGCGCGCCCGCGGGCGTTCACTGGCCCTCGTCCCTACCATGGGCGCGCTGCACGAAGGCCACTTGAGCCTGGTCCGACAGGCCAAGCAACAGTGCGACGAGGTCGTGGTCTCGATCTTCGTCAATTCCAGACAGTTTGAATCCGCCCAGGACCTTGAGCGCTATCCCCGCAGCCTGGAAAAGGACCTGGAGACGCTCCGCCCCTTCGGCGTGGAAGCCGTCTTCGCGCCTTCGGAAAAGGAGATGTACCCGCCGGGCTTCACCGTGGCGGTGGATCCCGGCGAGGTCGCGCGGCCGCTGGAAGGCGCCTTGCGCCCCGGACACTTTCGCGGCGTGGCCACCGTGGTGCTGAAGCTCTTCCAGATCGTGCGCCCCGACGTGGCCTACTTCGGGCAGAAGGATTTCCAACAAACCCTGGTCATCCGCCGCCTGGTGGAAGACCTGAATCTCGACGTGCGCCTGGTAATCTGCCCGGTGGTGCGTGATTCGGACGGGCTCGCGCTCAGCTCCCGTAACGCGCTGTTAAGCGCTGAAGAGCGGCGAGCGGCGCTGGCGCTTTCCGAAAGCCTGCACCGCGCCGAAGAGTGCGCGCACGCCGGCGAATCGGACGCGCGGCGGGTGCGCACGGAAATGGAACGCGTGCTGGCGCGACAGGAAGGGGTGCAGATGGAGTACGCCGCTATTGTCGACCCGGCGCGTTTGCAACCCCTGGAACGCATCATGCCCGGCGCCGTGGCGCTGGTGGCGGCGCGCGTGGGTCCGGTGCGGCTGATTGACAATCTCATCCTCGGCCCGCCCGGCGCCTCTCCCCAGATTCTCCTGCAACTCGCCTGGACGGCGCAGCCGGTGGTCGACACCCAGGCGCTGATTCCCGGCTTCGAGACCGAAGCGGTGCGGCGCTTCATCTCCTCGTGCCGCGAGTGCGCGGCCATTTCCACCATCCGCATGCCGCCGGTGGAATACCTCAGCCAATACGTCAAAGGCTTTTACCGCGACCGCAACACTCCGCGCGTGGCGGTGATCGGGCGCGACTCGCCCGCCCACGTCGGCAATTATCTCTACAGCCGCCCCGACGAAACGGACCGCTTTGTGAAGGGGCTGTACGAGTTGCTGGGCATCGAGGACTTCCAGCAATTCAAATCGCGCTTTGTGCTCACCGACGCCGTGCGCTGCCACTCGACCGGCCCGCACGTCGCGCAGAAAGCCCTAGCTTATTGCAGCCGCCACCTGGTCGAGGAGCTCAAGCTCTTCCCCAACCTCGACACCCTGGTGATCCTGGGAGAAGACGCCTACCTGCAGTTTCAGCGCTACGTTTTGGAGCGCGGCGAGCGGGAGTTCCAACCCTTCGACGAGCTGCTGGGCGCGCAGGGCTGGGCGCGCGAGGCAGTCTCCGCCCCTCCCATCAACGACCGCGTGCTGCGCGTTTTCTACTGCTACCACCCCACCTACGGCTACAAGCGTAGCCCCTCGCTGGCCGCCTTTTTGTCCGAATGAATTCCCCTCCCGAAACGGGAAAAGCGCGTGCCTCCGCTCGCGTTCGAGCTTATACTACCCCCGCTCTGCACGTGTCGGAATGAACAAACCTGAGGAGCCGAGAATCCCATGAAGAAACTGCTGCTGACAGTCGTGGTGTGTTTGCTGGCCGCGGTTGGCGCGCGCAGCCAATCGCACGAACCGCTGCTCGTGGAATCGCCAACCCTGAGCAAGACTCAGATCGCCTTTGCCTACGGCGGTGAGATCTGGATCGCCCCGCGCGCCGGAGGCGCCGCCCAGCGCCTGGTGACCGGCTCCGGCATGCTCAGCGGCCCCCTCTTCTCGCCCGACGGCACCCACGTCGCCTACACGGGCGACTATGACGGCAACCTGGACGTCTACGTGGTCCCGGCGGCGGGCGGCGAGCCACAGCGCCTCACCTGGCATCCCGACGCGGACATCGCCGTGGGCTGGACGCCCGACGGTGCGCGGGTGCTTTTCCGCTCCCGCCGCTACAGCTATTCCGACCCCAACCAGTTGTACACCGTCTCGCTGAAGGGCGGGCTCCCCAGCGAGCTGCCGCTGCCCATGGGCCAGATGGGATCCTACTCTCCGGACGGCACGCACCTCGCCTACGTTCCGGGATTCCAGTGGGAGCCCGATTGGAAGCATTACCGCGGCGGGCAGACGACTCCCATCTGGATCGCCAACCTGGCCGACTCCAGCATCCAGAAAATTCCGCGCGAGAACTCCAACGACAAGGACCCCATGTGGGTAGGCAAGACCATCTACTTCCTTTCCGACCGCGGCGGCCCGGTGACCTTGTACGCCTACGACACGGAGAACAAGAAGGTGAGCGAGGTCGTCCACAACACCGGGTTCGACATCAAGTCGGCCTCCGCAGGCCCGGGAGGCATCGTCTACGAGCAGTTCGGCTCGCTGCACCTTTACGACATCGCCTCCCACTCCTCGAAGCGCATTCACGTCACCGTGGCGGGCGACATGCCCCAGGTGCGGCCGCACTTCATGAAGATTGACTCCAAGATGATCTTGAACGCGGGCATCTCGCCCACCGGCAAGCGCGCTGTTTTCGAGGCGCACGGCGAAATCCTCACCGTGCCGGCGGAGAAGGGCGACATCCGCGACCTGACGCGCACTCCCGGCGCGGCGGAGCGCGACCCCGCCTGGTCGCCGGACGGCAAATGGGTCGCCTATTTCTCCGACGCCACGGGCGAATACACGCTCGACCTGAAGAACCAGGACGGCCTGGGCAAGGCGAGGGTCATCAACCTCGGCCAACCGCCTTCGTTCTTCTACGGTCCCACCTGGTCGCCGGACAGCAAGAAGATCGCCTACACCGACAAGCGGCTGAACCTCTGGTACGTGGACCTGGACCATCCCACGCCGGTGCGCGTGGGCGCCGACCGCTTTGACAACCCGCTGGTTGACATCGCGCCCGCCTGGTCGCCCGACAGCCGCTGGCTCGCTTACACCTTGCAGCTCGAGAACCACCTGCACGCGGTCTTCGTCTATTCACTCGCCACTCAAAAGGCCGTGCAGGTGACCGACGGCATGAGCGACGCGCTGTTTCCGCAGTGGGACCCGGACGGCAAATATCTCTATTTCACCGCCAGCACCGACATGGGGCTGACCACCGGGTGGCTCGACATGACCAGCGAGGCGCACCCCGTCACCCGCAGCGTGTACGTGGCGGTGCTGCGCAGGGACCTCCCTTCTCCCCTGGCGCCCGAAAGCGACGAGGAGAAGGTGAAGGAGCCCGGCAAGGAGGAATCCGCCGCGGCGGCCGACAAGGAAGAGTCCGCCAGCGAAGAAAAGGCCGAGGGCAAGGAAAAGAAGAAGCAGCCCGTCAAAGTGGAGATTGATTTCGACGGCCTCGGCCAACGCATCCTCGCCCTGCCCATCCCGGCGCGCAACTACTACGGCATGCAGACGGGCAAGGCGGGCGTTCTCTACCTCCTCGAGGGCCCGCAGGTGGACGTGAGCGAGGGTCCGCCGCAATTCGCCATCCAGCGCTTTGACCTGAAGAAACGCAAGACGGAAAAAATATTGGACGGCGTCCGCGGTTTCCACGTTTCCGAGAACGGCGAAAAGATGCTCTACCGCCAGGGCGACAGCTGGTACATCGCCCCCTCGGAAAAAGCCCCGGCTCCCACCCAGACCGCTCTCAAGATGGGCTCCATGCAGGTTTACGTGGTGCCGCGCGAGGAGTGGAAGCAAATGTACAACGAAGTCTGGCGCATCGAGCGCGACTTCTTCTACGACCCTAACCTCCACGGGCTGAACCTGGCGGAGGCCGAGAAGGTCTACGCCCCCTTCCTCGACCGCCTGACCAGCCGCGAGGAGCTGAACGACCTGTTCCGCGAAATGACCGGCAACATCGTGGTCGGCCACATGTTCGTGCGCGGCGGCACGGAGCCCAAGGTTCACAAGGTGAGCGTGGGCCTGCTGGGCGCTGACTATAAGATCGAAAACGGCCGCTACCGCTTTGCGCGCATCTTCAACGGTGAAAACTGGAACCCCAGCCTCCACGCCCCGCTCACCCAGCCGGGCGTGAACGTCAAGGTGGGGGAGTACCTGCTGGCCGTCAACGGGCGCGAGTTGCACTCGGCCGACAACATCTACAGCTTCTTCCAGCAGACGGCGGGCCAGCAGACCGTCCTCACCGTGGGCCCCAACCCCAACGACAAGGACTCGCGCCAGGTGACGGTGGTGCCCGTCGAGAGCGAAGCCGCCCTGCGCAACCTCGCCTGGATCGAAGGCAACCGCGCCAAAGTCGATAAGATGACGGACGGCAAGGAGGGCTACCTCTACCTGCCCAACTCCGCCGGCGGCGGCTTTACCAA
>JBJKQV010000209.1:0-2760 GCA_046704985.1 Terriglobia bacterium | reverse complement strand
CGAGATCGGCGTGCTGGTGGAGTTCGATGCGGGCTTTCGGCGCTGCGGATTGCCGCCCGGGCCGCTCTGCGTCGAACTGGCGGCGCGCATCGAGAAGCTCCCCGGCCTCAAGTTCCGCGGCCTGATGAGCTTTTTCGGCAGCGTCTCGGGAAGCGCCGAAGAACGGCGCGCCGAAGCGCACCTGGTGGCGGGACGCGTGGCGAAGGCGCTGGAGGCTTTTGAGGCCGCGCACATGCCGGTGGAGATCGTCTCCGGCGGCTCCACGCCTTCGGCGGAGTATTCCGGCGAGATTCCCGGCCTCACCGAAATCCGCCCCGGCACTTACATCTTCAACGACCTGGACATGTACTACCAGGGCGCCTGCCGGCTGGAGGATTGCGCGGCGCGCATTCTCACCACCGTGGTTTCGACGGCGGTCCCGGGGCGCGCCATCGTGGACGCGGGCTCCAAGACCATGTCTTCCGAGCTGCTCACCGCCGGCCCCAAGACCGGTTACGGCCGCGTGGTCGAGGTCCCCGACGCTCCCCTGACCATGCTCAACGAAGAGCACGGCTATCTCGATCTTACCTCCACCGCCCACCGTTTCCACGTCGGGGAAGTGGTGCAGTTGATTCCCAACCACGTTTGCAGTTGCGTGAACATGCACGACGAGGCTTTCCTGGTGCGCAACGGGGAAGTGGTGGGATCCTGGAAGGTGGCCGCGCGGGGCAAGATCCGCTGAGGGGGCCGGGCGCGAAGGCGGGCGCTCGTGCTAAACTACCTCGCGGAGGGATGGGTGAGCGGTTGAAACCGGCGGTCTTGAAAACCGTCAGCCTCGCAAGGGGCTCGGGGGTTCGAATCCCTCTCCCTCCGCCAGCGGGGCACGCAGCCCTGGAGCGCTGAGCCCCGGCTAAGGTCTAGGAACCTGAGGGAAGCAGGAGCACGAAAACCATCGTTCATGGGGATGCGGAAAACCTGGACGGCCCCGGACTTCATCGGATGGAGAGACGGGAAGCGTCGCTGTGCCGGCGCGCGGCGGCCGGTTTCGGGAAAGCGTACGTGAGGAGCTGGGAATGCTGAGGCGCAGGGTGGTGTGGGGGGCGGTGGCGGGCTTGCTGGCCGTCCTGGCGACGGGCTGCGGCAGCTCTTCCACCAAGGTCACAACGCCCGTGAACGGCGGCGTGGTCGCCCTGCTCACCGACTATCCTTACTGCGACATCCTCTCCTTCCGCACCTCTTTCAGCGACTACATCCTGATTCCCGCCGACGGCAGCAACGGCATCGAGGCCTTCGGCCCCAGCGCCAACCTGGGCGTGAACATGGCCACGTTGCAGGATTTCAACACCATCTTCAACGTGACCCCGATTCCCGAGAACACCTACAACCAGATCCAGGTGACAATGGGGCTGACGCAGTTGAGCTTTTTTGACAACACCCTCGACCCGCCGATCAAGAACATCACCGCCGACCTGACCAACAGCACCTTCCGGTTTCCCATCTCTCCTCCCCTGGTGGTGACCGGGAACGCGGTGTCGGCCCTGCAGCTCGATTTTGACGTGCGCCGTTCGGTGACGCTGGACTCGCAGGGGCAGGTCACTGCCAGCGTGAATCCGGTGATCCACGCCCACCCCCTCACCCTCAATTCCGCCAGCGAGTATGCGAACCTGGAGGACGTGACGGGATTCGTACGCGCCGTCCAGACCACCTCCTCACTGGCGGGCACCACGGGCAGCTTCGGCATCCAGACCCTGGGTAGCTCGGGCGTCTATCAACTGGTCTACGTCAACGACAACACGCAGTTCTACGGCCTGGACGCCCTCAATCACCTCAACACCGGGACCTTTGTGGAGGTGAACGGCTACGTGGATTTGAACGGCTACCTGATCGCCCGCTCGGTCGAGTTCGAGGCGCAGGAGGACGTCTCCACCAATACCAGCGGGTTCATCGGCATCGTGACCTCGCTCAACCGCGACAGCAGCAGCAACGCCACCGACTTCCAGATGTACATCCGCTCCGAAGCGCCGGAAATTCCCGCCGTGGTGCCCCTGGACTCGGTCGCGGACGTCAGCCTTTCAGCTTCCACCACTTACCAGTATTCCTCGCGCTTCGCCAATTTCGCCTCGCTGCCCTTCGATCCGACGGCCCTGGCGGTGGGTCAGGTGGTGATTGTACACGGCACGGCGACCGCGGGCGATTCGACCACCAGCCCCATCACCCCGCCCAGCATTGCCGCTTCGGCCCTGGTTCTGAAGCTGCAAACTCACCTGGGCAATTTTTCTTCGCTCGTCAACGTGGGCTCTGACGACAAGACGGGGGCTTTTTACCTGGATCCCTGCGCCCCGGTTGCGCAAGGGGCGCCCATGCTGGTGATCACCAACAACCAGACCGTCTATACCAACCTCAGCGGCCTCAGCTCGCTGACGCCTCAACCGTCGCTGCTGGTCAAAGGGCTGCTCTTCTACGAGAAGGACGCTCAGACGATCAACGGCATCTCCGTTCCCGCCGGCACGGTGGTTCTGCTGGCTAACGAAGTTCACCAACTGACCTAGGCGGGGATCAGGCCCCGGCCGCCGCGCCTTTTTCCAACAACACCACGCCGCTTCGCCACTTGGCGAGCGCGCTCGCCGAGCGCCGGGGGAAGAGTTTCATTTGCAGGCGAATGAGCCCGACGAAGGGCATGGGGCGGTTCAGGCGCAGGGAATTGAGGAAGAGATCGTGGGATTCGCTCTCCTGCCAGCCCAGGGGCCGGAAAAATTCCGCGCCCTCGGGAGGGCCAAAATC
>JBJKQV010000208.1:0-6752 GCA_046704985.1 Terriglobia bacterium | reverse complement strand
GGGCGGGTTCGGACCGCGGCGCAGCGCTTCGGGAAACTCGATAAGGGCTTTCTGCTCGGTGTGGGGAAATCGCCGCGGCGCAACGCTCAACACAAAGACCACGGGAAACTCCAGCCCCTTGGCGGCGTGCACGGTCATCATCTGCACGGCGTGCGCGGGCGCCGGCCCTTCCGCCGCGCCGATGCGGCCGCCCGCTTCCAGAAAATAGTCGAAGTTCTCGACAAACTCCTCCAGGCGCCGCGTCTCGCTCTTCCCTTCCCAGTCTTCCAGAAATTTCCGGAAGGCGGTGACGGCCGTCTGGTCCGCCGCGCCGGGAAGGAAAACCAGCTCCAGCCGGTCAACGAGCTGATCAAAGAGCGCGGTGACGGGCAGGCGCGCGGCGGCGTGGCGAAGGTCCGAAAGGAGTTTGCGCAGCTCGTCCCAGCCGGTGGCTTCGAGAGCGTTCGCCCGGGCGCGGCGGCTCGCTTCCAGCACGTCGAAGAGCGAGCAGCGGTCCTTGGAAGCCTGGCGGCGGATCTCGAGCGCCAACTCTTCCGGAAACCGCCAGTGGGGCGCCACCAGCGCACGCGTCAGGCTGACGTTGTCGTGCGGCGAATGGACGAGGCGCAGGTAGGCCACGAGGTCGCGCAGGATGACGGTGGAAAGCAGCGACAGCCCGCGAATGGAAAAAGGAATCTGCCGGCGGCGAAACTCTTCCACCAGACGATCGCGATGGCGGTGGGCGCGGTAGAGGACGGCGATCGAGCCGTAAGCTGCGCCGCGCGCC
The DNA here is from genome assembly GCA_046704985.1 of Terriglobia bacterium. GTDB lineage: Bacteria > Acidobacteriota > Terriglobia > UBA7540 > UBA7540 > JBJKQV01. Next base: position 5,986 of record JBJKQV010000208.1, on the reverse strand, counting down.
GCCAGGCGCTCGACTTCTCCGGCCACCCAGGCAGCTTCGCCCGGCTCGTCGTGGGCGCTCAACAGGTAAAGGGGCAAGCCTTCGGCCCGCGCGGCCTTGAGGGGGGGCTTGGAGACGTAGCGGGAGTTGTGGGCGATGAGCGCGTCGGCGACGCGCAGCAGGCGGCGCGTCGTGCGGTAGTTGCGGTTCAGGTAGACGGTGCGATGGCCGGGAAACGCCTGCCCGAACATTTCGAAAGCTCCGTGCGCGGCGCCGCGAAAGCGGTAGATGGCCTGGTCGTCGTCGCCCACCGCGGTCAGGTTGTAAGGCGGCGGGACAAGGCGCTTGAGCAATTCCACCTGCGCGTAGTTGGTGTCCTGGAATTCGTCCACCAGCACGTGCCGGAAGCGCTGCCGGTAGCGAGCCGCAAACTCCGGCTCGCGGTCGAAAAGGCGCACGGCTTCGGGAATCAGGCTGCCCAGGCTCGAGCAACCTTCCGCGTCCAGCAGCTCGCGGCTGAGGCGGAAGACGCGCGCCAGCTCGCGCTTCTTGCCCAGCTCCGCTTCCAGCCGCACTCGCTCGGCGGGGTCGAGGCGCGCCACCTGCCCCGGCAATTCCTGCTCGAGCCTGCGCACGTAGGCGTCGAAGCCGTCGGGCTCAACCAATTCGTCCTGGCAGCGCGAGAAGAATTCGTTCAGGTCGTGCAGGAACGCCCCCGGCTCGGCGAGCTTGCGATAGTACTCGAGCCCCAGTTGCTCCATGCGCCGGCGGAGGAAAATCCACACGTCCACCTTGTCGAGCAGCAGGCGCTCAAGGTGCCGCTCCTTGAGCAGGTGAAAGCAAAAAGCGTGAAAGGTGGCGATGAAGGGCGGATCATCGAGCCCGGGGAGCGACTCGCTCACCCGGCGCTTCATTTCCGCGGCGGCTTTGTCGGTGAAGGTGAGGGCTAGAATGCCGGAAGCGGGAAGCTGCGGTTGGGTGCGCACCAGGTGCACGATGCGTTCGGTGATGACGCGCGTCTTGCCGCTGCCCGGGCCGGCGATGACCAGTTGCGGGCCTTCGCCGTGCGTCACCGCCTGCCGCTGCTCCGGGTTGAGCTGGTCCATGACCTTCGGGGATGCCATTATTCCGCCTACCTTCGCGGGCGCGCAAGGAGAACCCTGAACCGGGATGTCAGCGTCCCAGTTGGACAAAAAGTTTATCCTGCCGGCTATTTCCGCGCAATCTTTCGCCGCCACGGGTTGAAGACGGGTTGATTGAAGCTATAATTCTCCGCGAGAGCAAGGGCCATCCGGTAGTGGGAAAGACGCGAAGAGGAGAATTTCCATGACAACTTCAGAAGCTTTTCAGAACGTGGGAGTGATTGGCTCGGGGACGATGGGCCACGGCATCGCCCAGGTGATGGTGAAGTTTGGACGCTCGGTGACGCTGTGCGACGTTTCGGACGCCATCCTGAAGCGCGCCTCGGACCGCATCGCCAAAGGGCTGGGCCGCGACGTGGAGAAAGGGCGCATGAGCGCGGAGGAAAAAGACCAGGCGCTGGCGCGCCTGCACACGACGACGGACCTCGCCGCGCTGGCGAAGGCGGAGCTGGTCGTCGAAGCGGTGGTGGAGCGCTTCGAGGCCAAAGCGGAAGTTTTGCGCGCCCTGGAAGCGGGGCCGCTGGGCAAACGCCCGGAAGTGATCTTCGCTTCCAACACTTCCTCGATTTCCATCACCCGCCTGGCGGCGCTCACCAACCGCCCCGCCAAGTTCCTGGGCCTGCACTTTTTCAATCCCGTGCCGGTCATGAAGCTGGTGGAGGTGATTGCCGGCGTGGAAACCGCGCCGGAGACCGTCGAGGCGGCGCTCGGCCTGGCCGCCGCGCTCGGCAAGACGCCCGTGCGCGTCAACGATTTCCCCGGGTTCATCTCCAACCGCGTGCTCATGCCCATGATCAACGAGGCGATCTTCACCCTCATGGAAGGCGTGGCGGACGCCAAAGGCATTGACGACGTCATGAAGCTGGGCATGAACCACCCCATGGGCCCGCTGGAGCTGGCGGACTTCATCGGCTTGGACGTCTGCTGGGACATCATGAAGGTGCTCTACGAGGGATTCCACGATTCCAAGTACCGTCCCTGCCCGCTGTTGGGGAAAATGGTAGCGTCAGGACGGCTGGGGCGAAAGTCTGGAAAAGGCTTTTATGACTATTCGGCGGCAAAGTAACATCGCGAGAGTGGCAGCCGCTTAAGGCCCATGAGACTACCCGAGTGGGTTATTATAATCACGGGCCTGTCGTGCCTCCTGGGACCTCCGCTTCTCGCACGGAGGGGAAGGGGCAGCCGCTGGACGTGGCTGGGCGCGGGCCTTGGCAACTTGCTCACGCTTTTCATCGTCTTGTACATTTGGCCGCAGGCGCGGCTTGACACCGGGCAGTTTGTGACCCCAGTCGTTTCTGATCCTCTTGGGGACTTGCGAGGCGTTTGGCTACTTCTCACAGTCGGGTTTTTCGTGGCCATTGCGTTTGTTCGAGATCGCAGAGAGAGTGGACATCATTAAGCAAAATAAGAAGGGGGAATCTTCAATGCCCGACGAACGAGCAGAAAAGAACAAAGCGATTGACGTCGCCCTGTTGCAGATCGAGAAGCAATTCGGCAAAGGCTCGATCATGCGCCTTGGGACGAAGGGCCCGCTGGTGTCGGTTTCGGTGATTCCCACCGGGGCGCTCTCGTTCGACGCGGCGCTGGGGGTGGGCGGCATGCCGCGCGGGCGGGTGGTGGAGATTTTCGGCCCCGAGTCGAGCGGCAAGACCACCATCGCGCTGCACGTGGTGGCGGAAGCGCAGAAGCGCGGCGGCATGGCGGCGTTTGTGGACGCCGAGCACGCCCTGGACGCCGAGTACGCCCGCCGCCTGGGCGTGGACACGGACAACGTCCTGGTCTCCCAGCCCGACTACGGCGAGCAGGCGCTGGAAATCACCGAGGCGCTTATCCGCTCGAACGCCGTGGACGTGGTGGTGGTGGACTCGGTCGCCGCCCTCGTTCCCAAGGCGGAGCTGGACGGCGACATGGGCGATTCGCTGCCCGGCTTGCAGGCCCGCTTGATGTCCCAGGCCTTGCGCAAGCTCACCGGCCACATCTCCCGTTCCAAGACCTGCCTGGTCTTCATCAACCAGATCCGCGAGAAGATCGGGGTCATGTTCGGCAACCCCGAAACCACCACCGGCGGCCGGGCGCTGAAATTCTACGCCTCGGTGCGCGTGGACATCCGGCGCATCGCCTCCATCAAGGACGGCGACCGGGTGGTGGGCAACCGCACGCGCGTCAAGATCGTCAAGAACAAAGTCGCCCCTCCCTTTCGGGATGCGGAATTTGATATACTCTACGGCGAGGGGATCTCGAGGGAAGGCGACCTGGTGGACCTGGGCGCCGAAAAAGGGGTTCTGGAAAAGAGCGGCTCCTGGTATTCTTACGGCGGGGAGCGGATCGGGCAGGGGCGCGAAAACGCCAAGCAGTTCCTGCGCGATCACTCCGACGTGCGAGCGAAATTGGAAACCGCGGTGCGCGCGGCGCTGAACCTGCCGCCGACCGAAGAGCCGGCCGCGCCGGAGAATCATTCGAGCTCCCGCGGCAAGAAGTAAGCCGCCGGGGAGGGCGGCGTTCGAGCAATAAGCTAGGAAGCACTTAAAACCAAAAAGGGCTCGCTTCCTGAAAGACCTGCGCCAGGGTCGCAGGGAGCAAGGGAGACCCGATTAACTCAGGAGGTCCTGAGACTGCCTTGCTCAAGAGAATAACTATCCTGGCGCTCGCTACGTTTCTGATCTGGGGAGCCGCGAGTCTGTTTCCACGGCCCACGGCCGCTTCGCCGATTTCTCCCGCCAAGACCCAAACCAAGAAATCCAAGGCCAAGAAGGCGCGGCACCACTACCGGCGCCACCGCCGCCGGTATCACCGCTGGAGCCCCTGGCATGTCAGCTCCTACGGCGACTCGGGCGCCGACGACGACACCACCGGCGACGACCCGCAAATTCGCGCCGCGGCGCTCGAGGCGCTGGGACGCCTGAACGGCAGTGTGTTGGTGGTGGATCCCAACACCGGCCGCATCCTCACCCTGGTCAACCAGAAGCTGGCGCTGGAGAGCGGCTTCACGCCCTGCTCGACCTTCAAGCCCGTGGTGGCCCTGGGCGCGCTCAAGGAAGGCGTTATCACCCCCTCCACCCGCCTGTACGTCGGGCGGCGCACTCGTATGGACCTCACGCAGGCCCTCGCCCACTCCAACAACCGCTTCTTCGAACGCCTGGGCGACCGGTTGGGTTTTGCCCGCGTGGCCCATTACGCTCACGAGTTCGGCTTGGGACAGAAAGCGGGTTGGGATATCCCCGGCGAATCGGCGGGCGAGTTCCCCACCCGGCCGCCCCGGCACGGCGGCGTGGGCATCATGTCGAGCTACGGGCGCGACCTGGAGGTCACGCCCCTGCAAATGGCCGCCATCGCTTCCGCCCTGGCCAACGGCGGCACCCTCTACTACCTCCAGTATCCGCAAACCCCCCAGGAGCGCGCGGATTTCCATCCCCGCGTCAGGCGCCACTTGCAGGACCTCAGCCAGTACTTCCCCGACGTCCGCCGGGGCATGGCCGCCGCGGTGCTCTACGGCACGGCGCGGCTGGCTTACAATCCCGAGGAGCAGATCTTCGGCAAGACAGGCACCTGCAGCGAGGATGGCGCGCGGCTGGGATGGTTCGTTTCCTACGCCAACGGCCAGCAGCCCAAGTACGTGGTGGTGGTGCTGCTGCGCGGCGGCCGGCCTATGTACGGCCCGCACGCCGCCGAAATCGCCGGGCGGCTCTATCGCGACCTCCGCCAGCAGGACCAGAACGCCGCGCGCGCCGAGAGCAGCGACCTGACCGCCGCCCACGGAGCGCCCTAACCGGGACCGGCGCCGCACCTACAAATCCAGGTCCCAGGTTTCCGCCACCAGGTTCTTTCCGAAACTCCGGTGCCGCTCCTCGTGAACGCGCCGGAAACCCGCCCGGCGGTAGATGTGCCGGGCGGCGTAGAGGTCGCTCTGCGTCCACAGGGTGATCTTGCGGTAGCCCGCCTGGCGCGCAAAGCGCACGCACTCCTCGACCAACCGCTTCCCCACCCCCAGGCCGCGCGCCGCCGGCTCCACCAGCAGCAGGCGCAGCTTGGCGATCGTGGCGGTTTTCTTGACCAGAAAGATGCAGCCCAGGCGCTCGCCCTGGCGCTCGGCGATCCAGCAGCGCTCGCGCCGCGCGTCGAAGTGGCGCACGAAGTGAGCGACGATTTCCGCCACCAATCCCTCGAACTCCACGTCGTAACCGTACTCGCCGGCGTAGAGCGCCCCGTGGCGCTCCACCACCCACCCCAGGTCGCCCGGGTGCGGCGCGCGCAGGACGTAGGGCGCCGCGTTCGCGTGCGGTGCGGCCATCAACTCTTCGATGCCCCGCATCGCATCGAGCAGTCGCGCCTGCTGGGCGCCGGAAAGGGTTTGGAGCTGCGCCGCCACTTCCTTGCGTGCGCGCGTCTCGAGGGGCGCGAAAGCGCGGCGGCCGCGCGCGGTGAGGGAGAGCAGCGCCCGCCGGCCGTCGCGCGGTGAACGCTCGCGGCGCAGCCACCCGCGGCGCGCAAAGCCCCGCAGCAAGCGGCTCAGGTAGCCCGAGTCCAGGCCCAGCTCGCGCGCCAGCTCGACGGCGGTGGGCTGTTGGCGGTGCGCGAGCTCGTAGAGCACCCGCACCTCGGTGAGCGAAAAGGGACTGGCCAGCAGCCCCTCGCGCAACACCCCGATGCGGCGGGTGTAGAAGCGGTTGAAACGGCGGACCTCGTCGACGCGGCGCTCCAAGGTTTTCTCGGCCACGGCTCCCCCTCCCCGGCGCCCCCCGGCGCCGCGGCAATAATGTGCCATAGTCAACAATTTAGTTGCTTGTGTCAACTATTGGTTTGAGTGGGGCTGCGGGGGGGGGGGGGGCCGCCCCCCCCCCGTTTTTAAATTTACAACCCCAACAACA
>JBJKQV010000207.1:0-15239 GCA_046704985.1 Terriglobia bacterium | reverse complement strand
CCCCAACCGTGGCCGCCCAAACCGAGGTTTTTGGTCACCTTTCCAAACTGCGTTACCGAGCCCACGACGATTGCGTTTACGCCCAGCAACTTTCCTATTTTGGCAGCCGTGGTGGGATCGGCTCGATTGCTGTTGGAAAAATTCTGCTCGGCGAGAACTTTGTTAAGGTCTTGGCGTTCGACCACCGCGTAAGTCCCGTTCTTCACCAGGTCGTCGGTCAGGAGGTCGGTAATCCCTTGGCCGACATCCACTGCGGAGCCGAACCATCCCACAACGCCGTCCTGTACGGCGTGCCAGTCGAAATTCATTATGGCGATCCGCATTTTTTGTTTCGGGGCAGGCGCAGCGGCCGCAGGCTGAGCCCACAACCCGCCTGTCAGCGCGATGGCGCAAAGCATCGTAGCTGCCCGCACTCTATTCATCGTAATTTCCTCCCCTTTATTGGTCCCGGCAGCACTTGCGACCATGCCGCACGGGTGGTAGCATCCTTTTCTAAACTTTTGTCAGCTTGCGCCCCTCGCGCTCCAACTAATCCTTGCGCAAAACGCGGGGGAAAATGGTCATCGAGGAACGAATTTCTTCCAATGAATCGGGCCATCGAGCCGGGCGAGATCGGTGTAGAACTCGAGGACAAGGCTCAGCTAAATCATCTGTTTAGTGTTGCCTACGAAGAACTCCGCCGCCTCGCATCCAACGTCAAGCGCAGCTATCCGAACGCCAGCCTCAGCCCGACGACGCTGGTTAACGAAGCTTGGTTGAGGCTGGCCGGCAGCCGCGGACTGCCGAAAACCTCTCCGTTGCATTTCAAACGCATCGCCGCCCGCGCCATGCGCCGGGTGCTGGTGGAGGCGGCGCGGCGCCGAAACGCTCAGAAACGAGGCGGAGGGGCGCAAGTGGTGATTACGTTTGACCCTTCCCTTGGCAGGGCCGCCTCGTTGGGGGCGGATGTGCTCGCCCTCGATGCCGCGCTGGACGCGCTGGCGCAGCTTTCAGCGCGCCAAGTGGCGTTGGTAGAGGCCCGGTTCTTTGGTGGTCTCAGCGTGGCGGAAACGGCAAAGCTGTTGGAGGTCTCCCAAGCCACGGTGGTCCGCGAATGGCGGGCAGCGCGGGCGTGGCTGGCACACGAAATGCGAGTCGACGGCTGAGGTTCGGCGCCTCATTCTCGGCGGGAATGGGAGTTCGCATTGGACAGCAAGCGTTGGCAGCGAATTCAGGATTTATTTCAAAACGCCGCCGACCTCTCCAAGCCTGAGCGGGATTCCTACCTAAAGTCTCAATGTGGCGACGATCCGCAATTGATGGCGGAAGTGGAAGCTCTGCTGGCCGAAGACGCTCAGCACGCCCTGCTGCTCGATCGCGACGTGGCCGAGGTCGCGGATGAGTTGATCGCCGAAGCGCCTCCCCTTCTGCCGCCCGACCGGAAATTGGGTCCCTATCAGGTCCTCCGGGTGCTGGGCGAGGGCGGCATGGGCGTCGTTTACCTTGCCGAGCGGGAGGACCTGGGGATTCGCGTGGCGATCAAGGTCCTGCGCGACGCGTGGTTGTCGCCATCCCGCCGCGAACGCTTCTCCACCGAGCGGCGTCTGCTCGCACAACTCAATCATCCTTCCATCGCCCGGCTTTATGATGCCGACGCTCTGCCCGACGGAACCCCGTGGTTCGTCATGGAGTACGTGGAGGGTGTCGCTCTCACCGAATATTGCCGAGAGCGCCGCTCTTCCATCCGCGAGCGCCTGGAACTGTTTCGTGCCGTGTGCGAAGCCGTGCAGTACGCGCACCAGAACGCGGTCATTCACCGCGACCTGAAGCCCTCCAACATCCTCGTCCGGGACGATGGGACCGTACGCTTGCTCGACTTCGGCATTGCCAAACATCTCGAAAGCCTCGAGGTGCCCGCCCAGCGAACGCTCACGGGGCTGTGCATGATGACCCCGGCTTACGCGTCCCCGGAGCAAATCTGCGGCGAGGCAGTGGGCGTCCAAACAGATGTCTATTCTCTCGGTGTGATTCTTTATGAATTGCTGGCCGGGCGCCTGCCTTATGACCTCTCGAACCGCACGCCGGGTGAAGCCGAAAGAATCGTTATTGAGCGCGAACCGCGGAAGCCCTCGGCGGTTGCCCTTCAGTCGCCTGAGCAAGCTGGCCTTGCGTCCTTGAGCCGGTCCGCGTGGGCTGACCTCGACGTGCTATGCCTCACGGCGATGCACAAGGACAGAAAGAGGAGGTATCAATCGGTCGAAGCACTGATTCGCGACATCGACCATTACCTCGAAGGCAAGCCCCTGGAAGCGCGGCCGGATACGATGAATTACCGGCTGAATAAATTCGTTTCGCGCAATCGCCGCTCGGTCATCGCCGCGGCCGCCATATTTCTGGCCGTGACGGGGCTCGTCGTTTATTTCACTCTTCGCCTGGCCGCCGAGCGCGACACGGCGAACCGGGAGAAGGCAATCGCCTCGGAGGTCAACAAATTTCTCTCCGACGACCTGCTGAGCCGCGCCAATCCTTTCCAGAGCGGAAAGGCCGCGGAAACGCTCACCGAGGCCATCCGCGAGGCCTCGCCCCGCATCGATCGCAAATTCGCAGGCGACCCGGAAATCGCCGCACGGCTTCACCTGACGATCGCCAGAGCCCTCGACAACCGGAGCGATTTCCGGGAGGCAAGGAAGGAATACGCACGAGCCCACGACCTGTTTCTGCAGGCGGAGGGACCTCTTTCCGAAGATGCCATTGCGGCGCAGCTCCAGCGTGCCGCAATGGAAGCGAGATCGTTCGAATCGGGCGGGGTGGCTGCCGCGAAATCGCTGATCGGCCAACAAGAAGCGCTTCTCAGAAAAATCAAACGGCCCAGAAAACACGTCAACGTCTGGCTGTACACCGCGAAGGGAATGTTGGCTTTGGTGGAGAGCGACGATAAATCCGCAAACCACTATTTCAAACTGGCATCCGACGAGGCCGCCGGCCTGCCGAAATTCAATGAAACTGCGCGTTACAATTTGCAGCAACGCCTGGCGTTCACCTATCTTCGTCTGGGCGATGGCGCAAAGGCGGAGAAACTAGCGCATCAGCTCATCGCCGGCTACTCCGTCACCAACGGGCCTGATAGCCCCTACGTCTTGCGCATGCGCCTGAACCTCGCGCAGGCTTACCTGGATGAGAAACGTTTCCCGGAGGCAGTGGCGGAAGCGAACGCGATCTATCCGGATTTTGTGCGCCAATTCGGGCCTGACCACCAGCTGACGATGCAATTGCTGACCACGCGAGCACAATCCGAGGGCAGCATGGGTCGCTTCGACGATGCCGTGCGCGATGACCTCAAGGTCTACAAGATTGCAGTGAAAAAGCAGGGACCGCTATCGTTTTACGCCATTGCCACTCTTTCCGACGCTTCTGAAAGCCAGTGCCGGGCAAATCAACTGCGCGTAGGGGAACAAAGCGCGCGCAAGGCCTACGACTATTCTGTTCGCGCCTTTGGAGCTAAGAACGCTCTGACCGAGGCCGCTCTGTTGCCGCTCGCCAATTGCCTGATCGGCCTCGGCAAACTGCAGGAAGCCTCCAAGGATCTCGACCAAATCGACGCCCAAACGGTCGTGCCGCTCACCGGAAACCCTAACTGGGGCGCGGGGATCACGTTGGCCAAGGCCGAAATCGCTGTCCGCGAGCGGCATTACGCCAAAGCGCGCATGGCCATCGACGCCGTCCGTCCCATTTTCTCGCAACCCGATGCCGACGCTTACCAGCGGCACAAAATGGAATCGCTCAGCGCTGAAGTTTCCCGTCACTTGCCATCCAACTGATTCCTCTGCAAAGCCTGCCGCTTCATATATCTGTTTGGACTTCCTTTTTCACATGCAGACGAGGGTCGGCAAGGAAAAGTTCGAAAGGCGGGCAGTTTCGACGCGCCATCGCCAATTTTGCCGAGGTTGTCTTTTCGAATGCCCTGAACAAAGGTGTAACACGGATCGAGCTGGGACACACTCTGGCCCCTGAGCCACGCCACCACCGTTGCCACGAGAAAGTATCTGCAGCGAACGCCTGGCGAGCTGGAAAGGATGGTCGGCCCGAACCGTTGACCTCTACCGTGTCAATAGCTAAGCGCGATTGTTGTCAACAACTTACATGCGCTCTCGGGGGCTGCCAATAACCGTTAAGTGCTTGCAAGTTCGTTCCCCATCGGGCTGAGCGTCGGGCTGGGAAAAAGCCTTACGAGGACCCGTACGATGCATGCATGCTACCTGGTAAGCCACCCGACTCACAACGCGAAGTGCGGGACGAGCGCTAATGCACAGTCAAGGTCAGTCCAACCGTGTCCACCCTAACCGATTCATCGGAAGACCGCAATTTGATTACGGCTGTCTTGCTAGTACCTCCGGTATCCCAGCATCCTACTTCAATCGTGCAGTCTCTGGGATTGCATTCTTACGCTTGCGTCTGTAATGTATTGCGCGGGCGGCGTAATTCAGCCATATTCTGTCAAACCGCAATACGGTGAGACAAACATGCTGGCCATCGGACAACGAATTCGACAATTGCGCGAGCAGAAAGGTCTCTCGCAGGGGGACATCCAAAAATCGACAGGCTTGCTCCGCTGTTATACCTCGCGTGTAGAAAACGGCCATACTGTTCCATCACTTGAAACCGTCGAACGCTTTGCAGCAGCTCTTGGCGTGCCTCTTTATCAGTTTTTCCATATGGACGAGAACCCGACCTCCTCTGCTACCCTATCAACGCGCGAGAAGCTCGAGCAACTCGCGGACACTTCCGGAAGGCAGGGATCCGACGCGCGATTCCTGCTAAGAATCAAGCCTTACGTGGACCACATGTCGGAGTCGGCTCGCGAACTACTGCTCGACCTGGCCAGGAAGCTGGCGGCAGGCTGAAACCAAATGCTGAAGGGCTTTGGGGGGGTTGAATCGCATACTAGGAATCCGCGCATTCGTGCTTTAACGCGCTCCCGTTGCCGACCGTGATGATGGAGAACTCGCGTGGCAGGCAGCAGAATTCCGGCTTAGGCTTGCTCGAAAATCCGGCAAGAAAGCGTCAACACGAGCAAATCTCAAGGGGGCAGACCGTATATGGCTGACGCAAAACCCAGAAGAAGCGACCGGGTATCCATCCGGCTGCCTTTACAAATTTCCGGGTCAGATGTCACGGGCGGACCGTTTCTTGAAGAGGGGCGCACCATTATGGTCAGCCGTCACGGCGCGAGAATCAAGCTGGCGCGCAGCCTGGCTCCGGAAGAAGAAATTGTCATCCGTTGCCTGCAGACCGGACGAGAAGCCGCGGCCCGGGTAGTCGGCCTCATCAGAGGCGGCCCTGCCATCTCGGTGTACGGCATCGCTTTGCTAGACCCTGACGCCGACCCCTGGGGCATCGACTTTCCGAATCTGGCCGAAGGGGAGGATGCCTACGGGCGTGTGTTGCTGGAGTGCATCCATTGCCACACTCGAAAGGTCGCTTACCTGGACGCCGCCGAACTCGAGGTCCTGGAAGCCAACCGATCCCTGACCCGGTATTGCGGCCGTTGCACCGCGACCTCGGTCTGGAGGAGATCCTTTGCCGAAACTCTAGGACCCGAATTGCCCGTCCCCGAACCGCCGCCTCCTGCTCCCGTTGAAGTCAAGGAGAAGCGCCGTGAGCGGCGGAGCCCCTTAAGAGTCAGAGCATGTGTCTACAGCAGAGACTATGGGGAGCATATTGTCAGGACAAAGGATGTGTCGCGGAGCGGCCTTAGCTTCGAGAGCCAGAAGCTGTACGGCAAGAACTGGAATGTGCAGGTAGCCGTCCCTTACGATCCTCGAGGAGGAAACATTTTCCTTTCTGCCCGGATTGTTCGAGTTCAACATATCTCCGAAGATCTCAAATTGTATGGCGTCGCCTATAGCCATAAGACCGGCGTGGCAAAGGAGCTCTAAGAGCGGTTTCCCGCGATCTCCCTCCCACGTTCCTTTGAATACGAATCCCGCAAGGTCCAAGTGTTTGATCTTCTTGGGAAAACAGCACATTACCGCAATTGAATCGGCGAGAGGTTCCGCAGTCCCGTCTTCCAAGCCCAAGGTTGATGGAATATCGGTTCTTTCAATTGGGAGGGTTAGTTCTCCATCACACCAGCCGATAAAAACGGCTACTTTCTGGACGGGCTTTAATAGCTTTGTCAAAACTCGGCTTCCCGCCTCCAAGACTCGACCTCTGATTACATCAGGTTCATGGGCATTCTTGGAGACTGGCATAACGATTGCTGGAAAGCTTTTCGCGGTCGTCACGCTCCTGGACGAATAGCCCGAGCATTTGGCGAGGTATTGTGGCAACAAGCAACCGACGCGGTCCCGCCTCAAGCAGGGTTCCGGTCCTTATGGTGGCGGTTGTCGCAACTTTGTTACATGTGACAGCCAGGGTTTCAGCGCAAATATCGCCTGGTCCCCTTTCACGAGCCCATCAATTTTTAAGCGGGACGACCCACTGCACATCGTGCCACCGGCTGGCGGGTGGAAATCAGCATTTCAAATGCCTGGGATGCCATACAGAAATCGCGCAACGCATTGCGTCGAGACACGGCTATCACGCCAACTTGATGCAGCAACCCGACGATGAACAATGTGTGCGCTGCCATTCCGAACACAACGGCGTCAATTTTCAAATCGTTCATTGGCAGCCGTCCCAGAAGGCGTTCGATCACAACAAGACGGGCTATCCCCTGAAAGGAAAACATGCCGCGCTCACCTGCCGGCAATGCCACAACGCCGCTCACATCATTCCTGCGGAACGTGCCGGCTTGAAAGGAAAGGACCTGAATCGGACCTTTCTGGGGCTCTCCCCAAAATGTGCTACCTGCCACGAGGATGCGCATCACGGCCGGTTGGGCTCTGAGTGCGCGCAATGCCACAGTTTCAACGACTGGAGGACGGTCGCCCATTTCGACCATTCCAAGACTCGCTTCCCCTTGACGGGGGAACACGTCCACGTCTCATGTCAAAAGTGCCACAAGCCCGAGGCAGGAAAACCAGAGTTGATGCAACTCGCCGGAATGCCCTTTAGCAAGTGCGCGGATTGCCACAAGGACCCTCATCACGGCGCGTTCAAGGCCACTTGTGATTCCTGCCACACCACGGCTGGGTGGAAGGAAGTCTCCATGGCCAGGGTGGTCGGGCAATTCGACCACTCCAAAACGAAGTACCCCTTGGAAGGAAAACACGCCGAGGTGCGCTGTGACCAATGCCACAAAAGCGGAGACTTCACCAAGCCGTTGGCCTTCGCGCGCTGCCTGGATTGCCATACGGATCCCCACCATGGACAGTTTATCGCTCGCAAAGATGGGGGTGATTGCGCGGGGTGTCACACCGTGAATGGGTTCAAGCCCTCTACCTTCACTGTGAAGGAACATGCGGCAACTCGATATCCTCTGCAAGGCAAGCATGCGAAGGTGCCGTGCGAAAAGTGCCACCTCCCGGCCGGCGTCAACGCGGTTTATAAAATCAAGGTCACCACTTGCCACTCCTGTCACACCGACTACCACGGCGGACAGTTCGCGGGAGCGCCGTACCACAATCGCTGCGAGGATTGCCACACTACGCGCGGCTTTGCTCCATCCACATTCACCCTGGCCGAGCACCAGAAGACCCGATTCCCGCTCACGGGCGGGCACCTCGCCACTCCTTGTGCAGAATGCCACCAGGGCCGGATCCCTCCCGGGACCAAACTCCCCGCCCCGTACCACTTCAAAGACCTTTCCTGCACAGAATGCCACGAGGATCCCCACCGCGGGGAGTTTGCCAGGCGTATGAGCCAGACCGGCCCGGACGGTCAGCCGTTGGGCTGCGAAGCGTGCCACTCCACGCAGTCCTGGACGGAGCATGTCCGCTTCGATCACGCCTCCACGGCGTTCCCGTTGCTCGGGGCGCACCGGGCTGTAGCCTGCATTGACTGCCACAAACCGCCCAACCTGGAGGTCAGCCTGCGCAACGTAAGCTTCAAATCAGCGCCTACCCAGTGCCACGAGTGCCATCAGGACCCGCATGCCGGACAATTTGTCCGAAACGGTGCCAACCCAGAGTGCTCCTCCTGCCACAACACCGCGCGGTGGAGGCCGTCGCTGTTCGACCATGAAAAGCGAACCGCCTTCCCCCTCGAGGGCGCCCACCGGAACGTCCCGTGCTCCGGGTGCCACAAGAACCTCAAGGACGTGCATGGCAAGGCCGTATTGTTCTATAAGCCGACTCCGACCAAATGCGAAGCGTGTCACGGACCCAATGTGCCGAAGGAGGGGTGAGTAGCGCCCGCTCGCGGGCAGCCGACATTGGCGAAGGAATTAACAAGTAAGAATTACAGGGGAGCATGGAGTTGTTACATGAAGCGTGCTTCAACTGTCCTGAACACATCGTCGGCATTCATTGCTGTAAGAGCACAGACCAGGTATTCTTCTGAAAGAGAATCAGGACTTGAGACGGTCCATGGTGTCAACAGACAACCAAGGGGTTGAAAGGGTACTCAAACTGCTCATCCCCAGAGGGGGCGCCTGTCTCAATCGAGAGCCTCGAGGTTCTGATGCGTCGCTCGGTGCTGATGCTGATGTACTCTTGGCTCATTTTGGCTCCGCCGGCGGGGGCGGCGCAGCCGTCGGCGCTCGATGTCACCCGCAGCCCGCACGGCGACCTGAACATCCCCTGCGAGAATTGCCACACCTTCACGTCCTGGAAACCGCTTCGCAATATCCTCGAATTTGACCACAGCAAGACGCGGTACCCTTTACGCGGGTTGCACCGCGGTGTCTCCTGTACTCAATGCCATGTCAGTCTTGTGTTCAGCAAGGTCGGAACCAAGTGCGCGGACTGCCACGCCGACATTCACCGCCGCCAGTTCGGCGCGGACTGCGAGCGCTGCCACTCGGTCACCGGATGGCAAGCGAGCCTGCGGATGCTCCGCACGCACGAAAACCGCTTCCCGCTTGTGGGCGCCCACGCCGCGCTCACTTGCGATGATTGTCACAAGGGCGCTGCCGTAGGCCAGTTCCAGGGCCTCTCCACGGATTGTATCGCTTGTCATACCCAATCCTTTGCGCAGGCGAAATTCCCCAATCATCAGAGCGCCGGATTCCCAACTACCTGCCAGGCTTGCCACAACATGGACAGTTGGCTGGGGGCGAGATTCGATCACGCCAAGTTCACCGGCTTCGCCCTGACCGGCGTGCATGCCACCCTCGACTGCACGGCCTGCCACTTGCAGGGGAACTTCAACGTCACGAGCACGAGTTGCGTGAGTTGCCACCTGAAAGATTTCACGGGCGCCCAAAACCCCAACCACGTGCAGGCGGGATTTCCTCAGGATTGCGCGGTGTGCCACAACACTTCCAATTGGACTCAGACCAGCTTCAATCACAATCAATTCACTTCGTTCCCGCTGACGGGGGCGCACGTCAACGTGGCCTGCAATCAGTGTCACGTCAACGGCAAATTCGCCGGGACGCCGCGTGACTGCGCCTCGTGCCACCTGGCGGACTATCAGAAAACGACCAACCCCAATCACGCGGCGGCGGGGTTCCCGACCGACTGTTCCATCTGCCACACCACGGCCGGCTGGCAGGGAGCGCAGTTCAACCAGGCGCTAACCGGCTTCGCGCTGACGGGCGCGCACGCCACACTCTCCTGCCAGAGTTGTCACGTGGGCGGCAATTTCACCGGCCTGAGCGCGACTTGCGTGTCGTGTCACCTGAAAGATTACAATGCGACCACCAACCCCAATCATCAGGCGGCGGGTTTCCCGCAGCAGTGCGAAGTGTGCCACACAACGACCGCCTGGACGCCCGCCTCCTTCAATCACGATCTAACCGGCTGGCCATTGACCGGTGCGCACAAGACCGTTCCCTGCGCCAGTTGCCACATCGGCGGTGTGTACGCGGGAACGCCCACGGACTGCTATTCGTGTCACAAGAGCGATTACCTGGCGACGACCGATCCCAATCACGTCGCCGCCGCATTCCCCACCACTTGCGCGGTGTGTCACACGACCACCAGCTGGCTGGGGGCGACGTTCAGCCATACCTGGTTCCCGATTTATTCCGGCACGCACGCGGGCAAGTGGACCACCTGCGCCGACTGTCATATTAATCCATCGAATTACGCGGTTTTTTCCTGCACTTCCTGCCATGCTCACGACAAATCGAGCATGGATTCCGCACACCAGGACGTGAAGGGATACGTTTATAACAGTCAGAGCTGCTATTCCTGCCATCCCACGGGGCAAAGCGGTGGTTAGAAAGAAGGCAGCAGCCCACTTCTGGGTGGCGCTGCTCGGAGCAAGCCTCTGCGGGTTTTCAGTGCAGAACCCGCAAGCGGACATCCGGTCGGAATTTCACGTCAAGTACGTGGCGGCAGGAGCAGTCTACCTGGACGGCGGGCGCAATGCCGGCCTCGCAGAGGGTATGACACTTGACATCAAGCGTCGCGAGACCACGGTGGATCCGGCAACCAAGAAAAATATCGTGCGGCTGAAGGTGATTGCGAGGGTGCGCGTGGTTTCGGTGGCGGAGGTCTCGGCGGTTTGTGAAGTCCCCGCTGCAACCCCGCAAATTAAGGTTGGTGACAAGGCTTACCTGGAAGGAGAGGATGTGGAAAAAGAGGTCGAACAGCGCGCTTTGAGCTCCACGCGGAAATATCCCCAAGTCATTTCCTTCACGGAAGGAGATCCGCTTGAAGATGAAGTGCGCGCCGCGGTTCCAAGGCCGCCTTTGCCGGAAGTCAACCGCGCCCGCGGCCGGATTGGGTTCGAGTACGGCGGCCTCCGCAGCGCCGGACCTTTCGCCGCCTCGACCACGCAGCTGGGCCTGGTGCTGCGAATGAACGTTACCCGTATCAACGGCACATACTGGAACCTGGACGGCTACTGGCGGGGCCGTCTGGATTCCCGCTCCGGCGGCTCACAGCTCCAGACCATTCAAGATTTGATTAATCGCACTTATCACATGCAGATGACTTACAGTAACCCCCACTCGCGCTGGGTAGCGGGTTTCGGACGGCTCTACCTGCCGTGGGCCAGCAGCCTGGACACGTTGGACGGAGGGTATGTGGGCCGGCGGTTTGGGCAATCCACCACCGCCGGCATTTTCGCGGGCAGCACGCCCGATCCAACCTCCTGGGATTACAGTCCCAACCGGCGCCTCGCGGGCGGCTTTATCAACTTTGAGGGAGGCAGCAACGATTCGGTGCGCTACACTTCTACGTGGGGAGTCGGCGTAAGCACACTGGGCTGGACAGCCAGCCGGCCCTTCCTGTTCACCGAAAACGGCATCTCCTACAAACAATCCTTTTCGATTTACCAGTCGATGCAGGTGGACCGCCCGCACGTGCCCGGCGCCAGCACCGCCACGAATTCCGCCGGGATCAGCCGTAGCTTTGTCACGGTCGAGGTGCGGCCCGCAAAGTACCTGGCGATTGACCTGAACCACAATTACTTCCGCGAGATTCCCACTTTCGATTTGGGCTTGATCAGTACGGGGTTGCTCGATCAGATGCTTTTCCAGGGTTTCAGCGCGGGCGTGCGCGTGGAGCTTCCCGATCACGTCACGGTTTATAACAGCCTGGGGCGTAGTATGAAGTCGGGCGACGCCAGGAGTTCGTGGAACCAGATGTACGGCGTCACCTGGGGGCGCATCTGGCGCACCGGGCTGCGCGGCGACGCTCGCTACTCCAAGTTCACCAGTTCGTTCGGGAGCGGCAACTACTACGCGCTCAGCCTGTCGCGCCAGTTCTCGGACGCCCTCCGTGGGGAAGTCAACTTCGGACGCCAAAGCCTGCTTTCGCCTTTCACCCGGGATTCCAGCTACCGCACGTTGGGCGGCCAGTTCGATTGGTTCCCCAAAGGCAGCTTCTATCTGGACGGCGGGTTTACGCGGCAGTTGGGAAACATCCAGAGCTACAGCCAGTGGTACGTCGGGCTGGGCTACCGGTTCGACACCGTTCGGAGGCATGCGGTCAAGGAGGCTAAGTAGGTGGCCGGGAAGGTGGCAGGGAGCATTCGGCAAATTGCGGCACCGCTTCTGGCGGCGGTCCTGACACTGCCGGCGCTGGCGGCGCAGGCCGCGCCGCCCGAACCGCCAGCTCCTGCTGCGCTCCTCGCACGAGCCTCCGGAGAAGTGGACAAATTCTTGGCCCAGCTCTCGGACGTGGAATGCACGGAGCTGGTATCGCAAACAAGAATTAAACCGAACGGCAAGGTCGGGGTTACTGTGAATTCCTCCTTCGACTACGTAATTCTGGCCGAGTCGATTGGGGGCGAGCTGACTCTGTCGGAATCGCGTTTGGCCAAGCAGACGGCCCGCCCGGTGCGCAACCTGCCGCTGATGGTTACCAACGGCTTTTCGACCCTCTTGCTGATCTTCCATCCCGAGTATCGCGCCGGATTCGAGTTTAGCTCGCTGGGCGAAATGACCGTGGACGGCAGGACTTATGTCCGGGTGGGTTTCCGCCACATCCCCGGCATGCGTTCAACCACAGCGCTGCTGGCGCGCAGCCGCGAGTATCCGCTCGACCTCAAGGGTATGGCTTGGATCGAAAAGGATACCGGTAATATTTGGAAGATCGACGCCGGGCTGGAAGCCCCTATGCTGGACATTGGGTTGCGGGCGATGCAGGCCGAGGTAACCTACGGGCCGGTGAAATTTGTGGGGACCTCGAACACTTACTGGCTTCCCCGAGCGGCCGTCATCGAAGTCGAATCGCTCCACCAGCATTGGCGCAACGTGCATCGCTTTACCGCTTATCACCAGTTTTCTACGGAAGTAAAGCAGAAGGTGAAAGGGCATCCATGAACACCGCCGCCTCCTCCACGCTGCTCAAAGCCTCCCGGCCGGACGGGGAAGGGCTGCATCGCACCTTGCTGCGTCTCTGTTACGCCCTTGCTGCTCTGGGCATCGCGGGACTGGTGCTTTATGGTTCCGATTACTACCTGCTCGACCCGGCGCAGCGGCCGTTTTCTCCCAAATATATGGCGTTACGCCCTAACGGCTCCATCGGCCTCTGGCTAGGGGTGTTGGGAATGTTGATGTTCCTCGTCATATTCCTTTACCCCATTCGCAAGCGCTGGCCCTGGTTCCGCAGCCACGGCAACACCCGGCATTGGCTCGATTTTCACGTCCTGCTGGGTTTGACAGGGCCCTTCATCATTGCGCTGCACGCCTCGTTTAAGTTTCGCGGTCTGGCCGGGATGGCTTTCTGGATCATGAGCGCGGTAGCTCTGAGCGGTGTGGTCGGCCGTTACTTGTACGGCCAGATCCCGCGCAGCCTGAACGCCGCCGAGCTTTCCCTGCAGGAAGTGCGGGAGGAGCAGGCGCGGCTGACCGAGCAACTGACTTCGCAGCGCCTTTTCCCGGCGGCCGCGCTTTCGCCGCTGTTTCAACTCCCGGGTGAGGCGAGGGTTCAATCGTTGCCCATGCCCCTCGCCCTTCTCACCATGCTGGCGCTGGACCTGCTGCGAATCTTTCACATTGCGCGGCTACGAGTGCGTGCACTGAGTTTTGCGATGTGTATTGTCACACTGGGTGGCGTGCTCGCCTCGCGGAACGCGGAGGTGGAACGTGTGATTGCCGCAGCGCGCAAGCAGGCCGCGCTCACCAAGCGCATTCTGTTCCTGTCGCGCTCGCAGCAGGTTTTCCATCTCTGGCACGTGGTGCACAAGCCGTTCAGCTACTCTTTTGCGGTGCTGGCTTCCATTCATATCGTGGTCGTGATGCTATTCGGAGTAAGGTGAGGTTCAAGGAATCGTGGACACTTTGTGGGCAGCGGTGATTGCCGCCGCGGTAACACTCTTTTTCGTTCGTGGCTACCTGAAGCAGTTGACGGCTTCGCAGCGGAATCGCGGCGCCAGGCCCAAGGGCGAAGGCGCGGCAGCGCAGGCGGGCACGCGGCCCTGCCCCCGGTGCAACCGCTCGATCGCCAAGGGCACGGCCTTCTGCCCGCATTGCGGTGCGGCGCTGGCCATGTGGAGCATCCACACTGCCGCCGTGCAGAGTGTCGCGTCGGCGGGCGGCGTCGAGGGCAAACCCAAGCCGGTGATCAACGCATCCCTCTGCGTCGGCTGCGGGAGCTGCGTGGACGAATGCCCGGAGACCGGCACGCTTGAATTGGTCAGCGGCAAAGCCATCCTGGCTCATTCCGAACGGTGTGTCGGCCACGCCAAGTGCGCCGCCGTCTGTCCGACCGGCGCCATCGCCATGGCCACGGAAGGGGCTCTCCAGACCGTCAAAGTCCCCTTCGTGAAGGAGGATTTTGAGACCAATGTCCCCGGCGTCTTCATCGTCGGCGAACTGGCCGGCATGGGCCTGATTAAGACCGCGATTAACGAGGGCAAGCTGGTCGTGGACCACCTCAAGCGGCGCCTGGAGACCGCCGACGGGACACCGGCCGAGTACGATGTGATCATCGTGGGCGCGGGGCCTGCGGGCTTGAGCGCCTCGCTCGCAGCCCAGCAATATGGAATGCGTTACCTGACTCTGGAACAAGGGGAAATCGCGGCCACCATCCGGCAATACCCCCGGCAGAAATTTCTGATGGCGGAACCCATTGACCTTCCTCTTTACGGCTCGCTCTACGTCGCCGACGGGACCAAGGAAGCGCTGCTCAGCGTCTGGGAAACTATCCTCGCCAACACGGGCGTGAAAATCTCGACCAACGAGCGCGTGGAACAGGTGCTGAGAAGCGACGCGACGTTTCGGGTAGCGACGCCCAAGGGCGAGTACTCCGCGCGCCACGTCGTGCTGGCGATGGGCAAGCGTGGCGTGCCGCGCCGGCTGGGCGTGGCGGGCGAGGACTTGTCGAAGGTCTGCTACCGGTTGATCGAAGCTGAGACGTATCAGAACCAGGACTTGTTGGTCGTGGGCGGCGGCGATTCGGCAATCGAAGCGGCGCTGGCGCTGAGCCGCTCGGGAACCAATCGCGTGACCCTCATCTATCGCGGAGACGACTTTGCGCGAGCGCGCGAGCGCAACCGCAAGTTCCTGGAGGAAGCCGAGCGCGACAGCCGCTTGAGCGTGAAGCGCAAGTCGAACGTCGTCGCAATCGGAGTGAACTCTGTCACGTTGGATTGCGCAGGGAGCAAAGTCGACCTGAACAATCATTTTGTATTTGCCATGATCGGGGGCCAGTCACCGGAGGATTTCCTGCGCAAGACGGGCGTCGAGATCGTTGAGAAAGTGCTGACAGCGTGATCGGGGGCAAACGCCTCCTGTTCAAATCCCTACGCCTTCACAAGCC
>JBJKQV010000206.1:0-3286 GCA_046704985.1 Terriglobia bacterium | reverse complement strand
TTTTCGAGGAGAAACGATGGACACCAAACCGAACACACAGGCTGAATCCGGCGGAGGCTCGAACGGCGGCGCCCAGGCGCTGATCCGGCTGGAGAGCATTACCAAAGTCTTCTACACCGACGAAGTGGAGACGCACGCGCTGTCGGGGGTACACCTGGACATCCGCAAGGGCGAGTACATTTCCATTGCCGGGCCCTCGGGGTGCGGCAAGTCCACCCTGCTGTCGTTGATCGGGCTGCTCGACAGCCCCACGGAGGGCAAGTACCTGCTCAACGGCCACGCCGTCGAGACCCTCAGCCTGGGAGAGCGGGCGCGTATCCGCAACCGCGAGGAGGGGTTCATCTTCCAGAGCTTCAACCTGATCGGCGACCTGAGCGTGTACGAGAACGTCGAGCTGCCGCTCACTTACCGCGGCATGGCGGCCAGCGAGCGCAAGCAGCGCGTGCAGGAAGCGCTGGAGCGGGTGGGCATGTCGCACCGCATCAAGCACTACCCCTCGCAGCTTTCCGGCGGCCAGCAGCAGCGCGTGGCGGTGGCGCGGGCGCTGGCAGGCTCGCCCGCCATCATGCTCGCCGACGAGCCCACCGGCAACCTGGACTCCAAGAACGGCGAGGCGGTCATGGACCTGCTCCGCGACCTGCACCGCGAGGGCGCTACGCTCTGCATGGTCACCCACGACCCGCGTTACGCCCAGCACGCCGACCGCACCGTCCACCTGTTCGACGGGCGCATCGTCGAGGAACAGAACCACCGCGCCCAAGCGTGATAAGGCGTTGGAAGGAATTTACGATTGACGATTGAAGATTGACGATTGTCGATTGAAGGCCGTGGGTTCTGCGGGTTTTCAATCGTCAATCATCAATCGTCAATCGGCAATTCGGTCGACCAAGAAGGAGAGGGACATATTCATGGGCACGCTGCTTCAGGATGTGCGTTACGGGTTGCGGATGCTGGGAAAGAATCCCGGCTTTGCCGCGGTGGCGATTCTGACCCTGGCGCTGGGCATCGGCGCCAACACCGCCATCTTCTCGGTGGTCAACGGCGTGCTCCTCAATCCCCTGCCCTACGCCCATCCCGACCGCCTGGTGGCGCTTTACTCGAAAAGCGCCCAATTTAACCGCTCGTCCATCTCCTATCCCAATTTCCTCGACTGGGTGCGCGGCAACCGCTCCTTCTCCGCGCTCGCCGCCTTTCGCGGGGACGACTATAACCTGACGGGCGCGGGCGAGCCCATGCGCGTGCCGGCGGAGATGGTTTCCGCCGACTTCTTCGACTTGCTGGGCGTCAAGCCGGTCATCGGCCGCAACTTCCGCGCCGAGGAGGACCAGGTGGGCGCGGCCCCGGTGGCACTGATCAGCGCCGGCCTGTGGAAGCGCAAGTTCGCCTCTTCGCCCGCGGTGCTGGGGCGAGGGATCAACCTGAGCGGCACCGCCTACACCGTCATTGGCGTCATCCCCGCCGACTTTCATTACACGAACGGGAACTTCCATACCAGCGACGTCTACACCCCCATCGGTCAGTGGAACGACGCCACCTTCCGCGACCGGCGGACAGGCATGGGCATGGACGCGGTGGGACGGCTGCGCCCGGGCGTTACCGTCGCGCAGGCCAAGGCCGACATGGATGCGCTGGCGGCCAGCCTCGCCGAGCGGTATCCCGAGGCCGACAAGGACTCCGGCGTCACCCTCCTCCCCCTCAAGCAGGACGTGGTGGGCGAAATCCAGCCCTATCTGCTGGTGCTGCTGGCGGCGGTGGGCTTTGTGCTGCTTATCGCCTGCGTCAACGTCGCCAACCTGATGCTGGCACGCTCCACCGGCCGCGAGCGCGAATTCGCCATCCGCGTTGCCCTGGGAGCGGGCCGCGCGCGGGTGGTTCGCCAACTTCTGACGGAAAGCATTCTGCTGGCCCTGGCGGGGGGCGTGGCCGGGCTGTTCCTGGCCAGCTGGGGGTTGGACGCGGCACTCAAGCTCCTGCCCCAAGCGCTGCCGCGTGCCGAGGCCGTGCACCTCGACGCGCGCGTGCTCTTGTTCACTCTCGCCGCCTCGGCGCTGGCGGGAATCCTGTTCGGGCTGGCGCCGGCGCTCAAAACGTCCTCCCCGGACATCCACGAAACCTTGAAGGAAGGCGCGCGCGGCTCGAGCAGCGCGCGGCACCGTGCCCAGAGCGCCTTTGTGGTGGTGGAGATGGCCCTGGCGGTGGTGCTGTTGGCGGGCGCCGGGTTGATGATCCGCAGCCTCAGCAAGCTTTGGAACGTGGACCCGGGCTTTGACCCCCATCACGTGCTGGCTTTCCAGACCTCCGGGCCACCCATGACTTCGCCGGATGCCATCCGCGCCAACTGGCTCGCCACCCAGGCCAAGCTCCAATCCCTTCCCGGCATCGAGGCCGCTTCCCTCACCCTCGGCTCGCACCCCATGCGCGGCGATTCCGATGTCCCCTTCTGGATCGAGGGGCAGCCCAAGCCGCCCAGCCAGAACGAAATGAAGTGGACGCTCTTCTACTTCGTGCAGCCGGATTACCTGAAGGTGATGCGCATCCCGCTCTTGCGCGGGCGCTTCCTGACTCCCCAGGACAACGAACACGCGCCGCGGGTCACGGTGATTGACCAGCGCTTCGCTGACCTCTATTTTCCCGGCCAGAATCCCATCGGCCAAAGCATCAACTTGACCATTTTGAATTTCCGCGCGCGGATCGTGGGCGTGGTCGGCCACGTAAAACAATGGGGGCTGGACGAGAACGCCAAGTCCCCCATCCTGGCACAGTGCTACTTACCCCCTTCGCAGGTTCCCGACCGGCTTATGACCCTGGCGAGTCGAAATATGAGCGTGGTGGTGCGCGCCAAGGGCTCGCCGCTCGCTGAGGTGGCGACGATCCGCCGGACCATGCAGGAGATGAATAACCAGCAGGCGGTGTACGGGATGCAAACCCTGGACGCCGTGATTTCCCGCTCGCTGGCCTCGCAGCGCTTTGCCATGATGCTGCTGGGGATTTTTGCCGGCCTGGCGCTGCTCATGTCGTGCGTGGGCATCTACGGTGTCATTTCCTACCTGGCCGGACAGCGCACGCACGAAATCGGAATCCGCATGGCGCTGGGCGCGGAGCGCCGGGACGTGCTGCGCCTGATTCTCGGGCAGGCCACCCGCATGGCGCTCCTGGGCGTGGCCATCGGCCTCGCCGCCACCTTCGCCCTCACCCGCCTGATGGCCAACCTGCTTTTCGGCGTTAGCCCTCACGACCCGCTCACACTGGCGGTGGTGGCTGGTTTGCTGACGCTGGTGGCGATCGC
>JBJKQV010000205.1:0-5657 GCA_046704985.1 Terriglobia bacterium | reverse complement strand
TCATCATCTGGACGGGAACCGGAGGGACTGGCTCGGCGGGTTGGGATTGGGCGGGAAGAACTTGCCTTGCGCCTTCGGATGACGATTGAGTGTGGCTGGCCGGTGGCGTCGCTGCTCCGTTGCCGTTCTTTTGCGTCCAGGGCACGACAGCCAAGACGTGCTTGCACCGCCAGGTGGTGTCCGCCTTGTGGTTTTCGTAGTCCGGGCAGTTGCACGTCCAGCGGTCACCTTCCTGGCGGACGAGGTAGAGGTGGGAGGGGTTATGGACCGAATAGACGCGAAAGCCTTCCTCGGTCCGCGAAATGACAAACGCTCCGTTTTCGGCGCGCTCTTTCCGTGACTCAAGCTGAGCCTCATTCATGACTGATCTCTCCTTCGGTTGAAATGGGTTCGCAAGGAACCGATTTCAGCCTAGGAAATACAGAGACGCTGCAAAGACGGAGAAACCTGCCGGAGCGGTAGGAACAGGAGCCTTGCCGCTCGGCGACTGCATCGCCACGATGAAACCAATGGCCAACGGCTGCAGTAATCCCATCACATTCCTGGGCCGGACGAACTTCCGCAATCAGGGGAAGGTGTTCGGCATCAGGCAGGCGGATCGTCGCGCGCACCTTTATGTAATCGGGAAAACTGGCACGGGAAAATCGACGCTATTGGAAAACATGCTCCGCCAGGACATCGCCGCCGGTCGGGGCGCTGCGGTATTGGATCCCCATGGTGACCTCGTGGAGCGCGTCCTGGCCGCGATGCCCGAAACGAGAAAGGTCGATCTCATCTACTTCAACGTGCCTGATGCTTCCCATATTCTGGGCTTCAATCCGCTTGAGAGGGTCCCGTTCGAGAAGAGGGCGCTGGTCGCTTCAGGGGTTCTTGAAGTGTTCAGGAAGATCTGGGCGGATAGTTGGGGACCCCGCATGGAGCATATTTTGAGAAATGCTTTATTTGCGCTGCTCGACCAGCCCGAAGCAACTTTGGCAGATATCCTCCGGCTCATGGGAGAATCGGGCTTCCGAAGGATCGTGGCTTCGAGAGTCCGCAGCTCTCAAGTGCGGAATTTCTGGCTGCAGGAATATGAGGGCTATCCTGCCCGCTTCCGAGCTGAGGCTATTGCGCCGATCCAGAACAAGGTCGGAGCATTTCTCGCCGACCCGGTGTTGAATACCATTATGAGCCAGCCAAGAAGTGCCTTCGACCTGCGGCAGATCATGGACGAAGGTCGCATCCTGCTCGTGAACCTGGCCAAGGGGAAAATTGGGGAAGATGTTGCGGCCCTTCTGGGTGCGCTACTCGTGTCGCGGATTGGTTTGGCCGGTTTGAGCCGGGCGGAGGTGCCCGAGACAAGCCGGAGGGATTTCTATGTATATCTCGACGAGTTCCAGAGCTTCACGACCTTGAGCTTGGCCAACATGATGTCGGAATTGCGGAAGTACCATGTCAACCTGATCCTCGCTCACCAGTACCTATCGCAACTGGACGAACAGGTTCGCGATGCGATCCTGGGAAATGTAGGAACAGTGATTTCCTTCCGCATGGGCTTGGCCGACGCAGAAATTGTCGGCAAGGAATTCTGGCCGGAATTTTCAAAAGAGGACTTGGTTCGTCTGCCGAATTATTCCATCTATATCAAACTCATGGTCAACGGAGCGGTCACAACACCTTTTAGTGCCGAAACATACCCCTCGTGA
This sequence comes from Terriglobia bacterium, assembly GCA_046704985.1. Lineage (GTDB taxonomy): Bacteria > Acidobacteriota > Terriglobia > UBA7540 > UBA7540 > JBJKQV01. The sequence continues at coordinate 3,972 of JBJKQV010000205.1, read as the reverse complement.
ACGCCATCCCAAGTCATTACGCCCAGGTTTTCTTCACCTCGCGTTCCAAACTTTCCTGGCGGGACTTTACCCACGGGGCATAGTGCTTTTCTGCGATCCTGACAGAATTACCCAACAGTGCTGCCACGTTCTCAAGAGAGACACCGCTCTTGAGGAGTCCGACTGCGAACGTGTCTCTGAACATGTGGGCGTGACCTTTCACGCCGGCGACCTTGAACAGTTGCCGGAGCGTGCGCTGCCAGTCTTTCACCGCCGACTCCGGGTCCCCATTCCCAGACCAAAAGTAGTGACGGCCGGCCTCGATGCTTTTCAGGGCTTCAATGACTTCCTCTGGAAGTGGTAGCCATACCGGAACTCCTGTCTTTTGCGAATAAAGGAAGAGCTTGCCGTCCTGAATTCTGTCCCTTTCCAACCGGACGGCATCGCCGATCCGGAGTCCCGAATGGCGAAGAACCAGGATCAGCGGCTTCACTTTCGCGGCGTATTCCTTCGGGCATTTCTGATAATCGTCCCGGTACACTTCCGTTGCCCAGAGGATGTTCTCCATTTCCTGATCGGAGAAGGGAAGCGTGGGCCGCACCACTACCTTCGGCGGATCTAAGTAGAGCGCCGGATTCTTCCCGCACCACTCGCGCTCCATGCAAAATCGGAAGAACTTCCGCAGGCGCTCCAGCTTTTTTCGTGCAGAATTTGCCTTCATTTTCCAGCTTTTCCGGTAATCGTCCAGATCGTCCACGGAAATGCGCGCAACCTGAGCGTTCCTAAACTCACTTTTCAACTCCTTTGTCAGTAGCCGATATTTTTTTAAGGTAGACGGTGCCAGGTGCTTCAGCTCGGAGTGGGAGATGAATTTATCGCACGCGACCTCCACCATTGTCGTCGCTTCGGTCCTTCCTGCGATCTCCCAATCCCGGATTATTTTCAGCGCCGCCTCGCGCCGGCGCACACCAAGGCCCTTCCGGACCATCTTCCCGTTCAACATCCCTTCGACGTGAATAGGACACTGACACTTCCACGCGTGCCGGGAGGTTTGCGGACAGCGTTTCAGGTGTCTCCGGTAAAGAACGAGCATGATGCGAGAGTATAGCACCTCTCACACGCTGTACACACGCACGTTCCGCAACGCTTCTAAGATATTGATACTAAATAAGAAAGGCTGGCGGAGAGGGTGGGATTCGAACCCACGTCACGATTTCTCGTGAACACGCTTTCCAAGCGTGCTCCTTCAGCCACTCGGACACCTCTCCGCGACCCACGGGGAACGCCGGGAGTAGCGCCGGCCGTTCCCGAAACTCCCAGTATACCATCGAGCCCGCAAACGGCACAGGGCCGTGGGCGCCGAAGAAGGCTCAGCGGAACCTTTTGCGACAGCGGATTTCCAGCCCGAAGATGCCGTTCTGGTCGCGCACGCCCAGGATAGAGAAGTTGTCGGCGGGGGTCCACTCAAACTGGATGACGCGCCGTTGCGAGCTGGCGGTATCGGTGACGTAGGTGAGCGTCAGGTCGCGGGTGATTTGCTGCTCGACGGTGACGCGCGCGCCGGCGACGTTCTCCGTGCCTCCCACGTTGGGGTCGACCTTGATGCGGCTCACCCCGAACAGGCGCTGGATGCGCCCGGTCATCTGCGTGGAGAGCGCCTCGGAGAGCAGGGCGCTGGCGCCCACGGTGGAGGCGCGCGAGCTGGCGCCGGTTGACATCTCTTCCGACTGGCGCGAGTAGCCGAGCGCCAGCAGCGAGAGGATGTCGGTGGTGGGCAGGGGCGGATCGGAGCGGTAAGCGATCTTGGCGCGGTCCGGCGGTCCGGAGACTTCCAGGGTGACGTCGTACTGCTGGATGCGGGTGGTGGCCTGGAGGTCGAGCACCGGATCGGTGTGGAAGGGGTTGGACATGGTGATGTCGCCGCGCCCGATCTTGAAGCGGTTGCCGCGCAGAACCGTTTCGCCGTTGAGCAGGTGCACGGAACCCACCACCACGGGTTGCGCCAGGGTTCCTTGCAGGCGCAGGTCGATATCGGCGGCCAGGCGCAGGTCGGGGGTTTCCAGGCGCACCGTGGGGGCGGAGGAGACCTGGATGTTCAGGCGCACGCTGGCGGCTACCGGTGAGCTGACCCCGATGGACGGAGTCCCGGTGGCGCTCCCGGCTTTCGAGATCAGGCCCATAACGCTGAAGCTGGGGCTGACGGAGAGCTGGCGCACGTTCAGCTCGCCGTCCAGGCGGCTGCTCCGGGTGCTGCCGGCCAGCCGCAAGGTGCCGTTGAGCGAGGAGGTGAAATCGGGCGGATATTGCACCCGCACCTGGTTCACTTGCGCCTGAATTTGGATGCGGGGGTTCTCCGTGAAGGTGAGGTATCCACCCACCGTCACCGACCCGCCGCCGCTGATGCCGCGCAGGTCGCGCACCGTAGCGCGGTCGCCCTCCAGCCGGATGTTGCCGTTGAGGCTGAAAAGGTGGAAGGGCAGGTCGCCGTAGGAGAGGTTGACGTCCTGAACCTTCAAGGTTCCGTACAGGAGGGGGTGGGCGGGGGTTCCCTCGATGCGCAGGTCGGCCTGCGAGCGCCCGCTGGCGTTGATGGCGGGGTCGAAAAAGGTCAGCAGCTTGGCGTCGGACTGTCCCTGGGCGGTGAGCGCCAGGGCGGCGTGCCCTCCAAAGTTCAGGTCGCCGCCGATTTCCAGGTTGGTGGAGGGCCCGTGCATGCGGAAGCGGCCGACGTGCAGCTTCTCATCGGCGTAGCGGAGTTCCACCGGCTGCGCGTTCGTCCACGCGAGGTCGGAGGTTTTGACTTCCAGTTTTTCGATGCGGCTCGATCCGGTCAGCCCGCTCGGTTGGGCCAGGGGCCCGCGCAGGCTGAAGGCGCCGCTGGAGTTCACTCCGGCGCTGAACTTTTCTCCCATCACCAGGCGCACCCAGGGGTCGGCCTGAAAGTTGCTGAATTGCCCGTCCAGTTGGGTGGGCCAGTTTCCTTCCGTCTGCGCGCGGCCTTGGAAGTGCAGCGTGCCGCCCGGACCGGCACTGGCTCCTTCGAGCTCCAGTTGCTTGTCTTGCCAGCGCAGTTGTCCCTGAAAGTCGCCCACCGGCGAGCCTTCGATTTTCAAGGCGCGGATTTTCCAATTGGCGCGCGCCTGAATTTGCGCCAGGGTGCCTCGCCCCTGAAGGTCGAAAGTGGCGAGGCCGTCGACGGGCGGCGGGCCGTGCGCGGGCGCCGCCAGGTCGCCCCATTTGAAGTCGGCCAGGGGAACCTGTTCGCCGTGCAGGCTGAGAGAAAAGCGGCCGGCCGCAGCATCGTAGGTGCCGGAGCCGGAGGCTTTCGCCTGGCCCTTGGTCAGTTCGATCTGGCGGATGCTCCAGGTGGAATCCTGCGATTGCACCTGGAAGGAGAGCAAATCGAAAGGCCGGCCCATCAGGCTGCCGTGCTCGACGCGCAGGTTTCCCGACCCGGTCAGATGATCGGCGGCGCCTTGCAGGTTCAAGGCGCCTGTCGCCAGACCCGTGACGGGATAGTCGGCTCCCAGCGCTGCCTGCAAGCCTTTGAGCGGAGTGTGCTCTACGCCGGCCGAAAAGCGCGCCGGAGCGGAAGGGGCCAGTTCCCAATCCTGCAACGTCGCCGCGCCGCTGAGCTTCACCACGCTCTTGCCGCTTCGCGCCTCGCCGGAAGCAATCTCGACGGCAGTGGGTGAGGCGGCCACCTCGGCCCGCAGGCCGTCCCAGCTCCATCCCCCGTAGTCGAAGTGGCCGGTCGTCAGCCGCCCGCGGATTTGCGGTGCTTCGCCGGACACCGTCACCGCGCCCGTGAACTGCGCCGGAGCCTTGAGCTCCAGCGGCAGATGGGCGTTGCCGTGCATCAGATACTGCACGGGAGCGCGCCACTCCTCAAAATCCGAGGTGACCATCTCCATCTGAATACCGGGCTGAGCGGCCGAAGTACTCCCCTGCGCCGTCAGCGTCGAGTGCGGCGTGTGGAGCGCGGCCTCCTGA
>JBJKQV010000204.1:0-11880 GCA_046704985.1 Terriglobia bacterium | reverse complement strand
ATCCACCTTTCTGATGGGCCTGATTGCCAACTATCCGGTTGCGCTGGCGCCGGGCATGGGCGAGAACTTCTTCTTCGTCTACACCCTGGTGGGCGCCGCGCCCCTGGGCTTCGGCCTCACCTGGCAGCAGGCGCTGGCGGCGGTGCTGGTGGCGGGAGTCTTCTTTATCCTGCTCACCGTCTCCGGCCTGCGCTCCAAGATCATCGATTCCATTCCCGGGCCGCTCAAGATCGGCATCGCCGCCGGCATCGGGCTGTTCATCACCCTCATCGGGCTCGAGTACGGCAACCTGGTGGTGGCCAGCCCCGCCACCCTGGTGCGCCTGGGCAACTTCCGCCAGCCCGTAGCCCTGGTGAGCATCCTGGGATTGCTGGTGATGATCGTGCTCCTGGCGCTGCGGGTGCGCGGGGCGATTCTGGTGGGCATCCTGGCCACCACCGGCATCGCCGCCTGCTTCGGCCTGGTGCACTACCACGGGATCGTGGCCGTAGACCTGCACATGGGGCCCACCTTCTGGAAGTTCGACCTGCGCGGCCTGATGCACGTCTCTCCTCCCACGCTGATTACCGCCATCTTTGTCCTGCTTTACCTGGCCCTTTTTGACACGGTGGGGACATTGGTGGGAGTCGGCCAGCAGGCGGGGCTGCTGCGCGACGGCAAGCTGCCGCGCTCCGGTCAGGCGCTCTTTGCCGACGCTGTGGGCACCACGGTGGGCGGCGCGCTCGGCACCTCGACCATCACCTGCTTCATCGAGTCGGCGGCGGGGGTTTCGGACGGCGCGCGCACCGGCCTCGCCAGTATGGTGACCGGCGGGCTGATGCTGGCCGCGATGTTCTTTAGCCCCCTGGCGTCCATGATCGGCGGCGGAGTGAGCGTGGGCATGGACGCGCAACACAACCCCATCCTCCGCTACCCGACTCTCGCTCCAGCGCTCATCGTCGTGGGCGCCATGATGCTCAAAGTGGTGCGCGAGCTCGAGTGGGACGACCCCACCGAGTACCTGCCCGCCTTCCTCACCCTGGTCGGTATTCCGCTCACCTTCTCGATCGCCGACGGCATCGCCTTCGGGTTCATCTCCTATGCCGCCGCCAAGCTGTTGACCGGCCGCGGGCGCGAGTGTCCCACCCTCACCTACATCTTTGCCGCGCTGTTTATTGTGCAGTTTCTGGTGCTTTAAGCGGCGGGTCAGAACGACGCGGTTGCCATTTCAGACGCGCTTCCGCGGGCGGTGAGCCTCCGCCGTGCGCCGGTCATAGACCGGCGCTACAGCGGCCATTGTGGGCGCCTTTTCCGGCGCTCGCTACTGACCCGCCGGTTGGGGGACTCCGGAGGAAGCCGCGGCGGCGGCCATGGCGGGCTCAGGGGCTTGCGGCATGATGATCCAGGCGATGATATAGCCCAGGATGCCCCAGCCTCCGAAGAAGGCTAACATCAGCCAAATCAAGCGGATAAGGGTAGAGTCCACTTCCAGGTATTCGGCCACGCCGCCGCAGACGCCGGCGATTTTGCTGTCCTGGCGAGAACGGCGCAGCTTGGCGCAAGCGCGGTGCGGGGTGCTCATGGCCGTCCCGCACTGGCAGCAAAAATTGACTTTGGCGGTATACTCCTTTCCACACTGAGGACAAAACATGCGGACACCTCCCTTCTTTCCTGCCTTTCTGCCCAAGTATACGCTCCGAAATGCGCGAAAGTTCCTGAAAACCAGGCCCGAAAGCCGCGAAAACGGGGGCGCGCGGCCCCCCCAGGAAGCGGCGAGCGCCAGCCCGCTCGGCGGCGAGTGGGTTCATAGGGAGGACTTTTTGGGGTAAGATAGGAGCTACTACGTGTCCGTTATGGTGGCTCTGAGCGTCGGAAGCGTTTGCAGGTAGGGGGCTGGCGCATGGCTTGGCGAGTCCGGAAACCTCTGAGGGTTTTTACCCGCGGGGTATCGTTGCGCAGGCGGGTGGCCTACAGCCTGGCCTTCGTCCGCCTGATTCTGGTCCCGGTCATCCTGCTGGCGGTCTATTACCTGTTCGCGATGCGGGGGATTGTGGACCGCATCGAGAGCGTGGACGCCCCCGCCGCCCGCGACGCCGAGCGCGTCTCCATCGAGACCCTCAACGCCCGGCGCACGGAACGCAACTACTTCCTCCTCCACGACCCTCAGGACCTCGAAGCCAACCGCCTGGCCACCGCCAACCTGAAGAAGATTATCCGCGACTGCCGGCGGCGCGACTCCCAGGAGGCCGCGGCGCTCAAGGAGATGGACCACCAGGTGGATCTCTACGAGCAGGCGATGAGCGACGCTCAGGCGCACATCGGCACCGCCCGGCAGCCGCCCATCGACCGCATCCGGGACGTGGTGCAGGCTTACGAGCAGGACCTGGACGGGCTGCTGCGCCGCGCCCACCGCCAAAGCCGCGCCCGGCTGATCGAGGAGCTGCGCAACCAGGTGAATTCCTTCGACCAGCAGATTGCCGCCACGGTGGCCGCCGAGGACCCCGCCACCCGCCAGATCACCCTGCAACTGCGCGATTCGAGCGACCAGATTCTGAGCCTGGCTACGGGGCTGGGGGCGCGCAGTTGGGAGCGCGTCGAAAAGGACCACCGCGAAGCGCGGACGCTTGTGGACCGCGCCGAGTGGGTGTTCATCATCGTCGGCCTCATCACCCTCATCGTCAGCATCTGGGTCAGCTTCGTGCTGCCGCGCCAGACGGTGAAGCCGCTGGCGGATTTGAAGCAGGCCGTCGACCACGCCGCGGCCGGCAATTACGAAATCGAGTTTGACGTGCAGGGCGAAGGCGAGGTCGTGCAGCTGGCCCACAGCATCCGGCGGCTCATCGCCCACATCCGCGACCGGGTGGATTCGGAAGTCACCGGCCGCCGCCGCTGAGTCCCCCGCTGGCGCAACCCGTCCATTTCGGTTAAGCTGGTTTTCTAAGGAGGCAACGAGCATGAAGGGAAAAGCGGAAGTGTTGGAAGTGCTGCAGAAGGCGCTCAGCGAGGAGCTGCAAGCGATCAGCCAGTATTTTGTGCACGCCGAGATGCAGAGTAACTGGGGGTACCGGCGCCTCCACGACGAGGTCAGGAAGCAGTCCATCGGCGAGATGAAGCACGCCGAAGAGCTCATCGAGCGCATCCTCTTCCTGGAAGGGACGCCCAGCCTCAACGATTTCGCCAAGCTCAAGATCGGCAAGACGGTCGAGCAGCAGTTGCAGAACGATTTGGCGCTCGAAAAGGGCGCCGTCGCCGACTACAACCAGTACATCGTGGTGGCCCGCAAGGCGGGCGACAACGCCTCGGCCGACCTCTTTGAAAAGCTCTTAAAGGACGAGGAAGAACACGTCGATTTCCTCGAAACCCAGCTCTCCATCATCAAGGAAGTGGGCCTCAACAATTACCTCGCCCAACAGATGCACGCCTAGCTCTTCCCCGGCCGTGCACGGTGATTGAACACCCCCGACACGGAGAAGATCGCGCAGCTTCTCCGTGTCTTCTGTGCCTTCTGTGGTGAATCCCTTTCTGCCCTCCGGCCCCGGCGCGGCTCAGCCCTTGATAACGCCCATCGGGCGCAGGCGCGCCACGCGCTTCGACAGCCCGGCGCGCTCCACGATCTCGACCACCGCGTCCACGTCCTTGTAAGCTTCGGGGATCTCCTCGCTGATGCCGTCGCGGGTCTCGGAGCGCACAAAGATGCCGCGCTCTTCCAGCCGCTGGCGGGCGTTCCGGGCGTGCGGCGACTTGCGGGCGGCGGTGCGGCTCATCACCCGCCCCGCGCCGTGGCAGGTGGTTCCAAAACTCTCGCGCAGCGCTCCCTCCGCCCCCACCAGCACATAAGACGCCGTGCCCATGGAGCCGGGAATCAGCACCGGCTGGCCGCAGGACTTGTACGCCTCGGGAACCTCCGGGCGCGAAGCGGGGGAAGCGCGCGTGGCGCCCTTGCGGTGCACCATCACCTTGCGCTCGCGCCCGCCGACGACGTGCCGCTCGAGCTTGGCGATGTTGTGGCAAACGTCGTAGACCACCCGCAACTGCTCCTTCTGCCCGAAGATTCTGCGGAACGCCTGGCGCGCGCAGTGCGTGATGCCCTGGCGGTTGGCCCAGGCAAAATTGGCGGCGGCGCGCATGGCGCCCAGATACGCCTGCCCCTCGCGGGAGTGCACGGGCACGCAGGCCAGCTGCCGGTCGGGAAGCTCGATGCCGTAGCGGCGCATGGCCGCGCCCATGTCGCGCAGGTAGTCGGTGCAGACCTGGTGGCCGAAGCCGCGCGAGCCGGAATGGACGAGCAGCACCACCTCGTTTTCGTAAAGCCCCAGCGCGCCGGCGAGCGGCTCGTCCAGAATCTGCTCGACGTACTGCACTTCCAGAAAATGATTGCCCGAGCCCAGCGTGCCGATCTGCGGCAGGCCGCGCGCCTTGGCGCGGTCGCTCGCCGCGTCGGGATCGGCGCCGTCGATGGCGCCCGATTCCTCGCAGTGCGTCAGGTCGTCGGCCTCGCCGCGCCCCTGCTCGACCATCCACGCCGCGCCCTCCACCAGCAGGCGGTTCAGGTCCTGGTAGGAAAGGCGCAGCTGGCCCTTCTGCCCGGCGCCGGAAGGGATGTCGCGAAAGAGCTGATGCACGAGCTCGCGGATCTTGGGACGCACCTCACCGGCTGTCAGCGTGCTCGCCAGCAGCCGCACGCCGCAATTGATGTCGAACCCCACGCCGCCCGGCGAGACGACGCCGCCTTCGTCGGGCATGGTCGCCGCCACGCCGCCGATGGGAAAACCGTAGCCCTGGTGAATGTCGGGCATGGCGAGCGAGCGTCCGGCAATGCCCGGCAGCATGGCCACGTTCACCGCCTGCTCGAGCGAAAGGTCGTTGATGAAATCCTTGAGCAGGGTTTCGTTGGTGTAGATGAGCGCGTCGGTGAGCATCCCCGGGCGCGTGCCGCGCGGCACAAGCCACCGGTAGTCGTCGAGCTTTTCGAGCTGGCTCATCTCGAGCGGCATCGCGGCCTCGTTCCGGGTGTCGGAGGAGTTGCAAATATTATAACAGCCGGCGCGCTCGCTCGTGTTGGGTTGCGGTGGGCACGCGCTCCAGGACCCAATGGACGGAGTCGGGCATCCAAGTCCCGCGGAGCACCCCCCACATTTCGATGGTTGAGACGGAGTATAGGAAGTGAATCCAACGAGTCCACTCGACGAACTTCCTCGTGCGGATCTTCAAGCTGGACAGCTCCCAGCCACCCCAATGGGCGCTTAGCACTTCCTGCGAAGGCACGAAGCGTTTCTTGACGTACCGCCTAAAGGTTATACCCCTCGCGTCGGCGTACCCATATGCGGTGGGGTGGAAATGGAGGGTTAGGAGCGAGGCCGCCCCCACAAAAAGCAGTTCGTCCAGCCGCGCCACCGGTAAGACACCGCAGACAGCGCAGAGGCCCGAGACGGCGCAAACCGCTTGAGTGGCCCGAAACAGGATGAAAAGGCTAAACGAGCCTAGCGGCCTCCGCTCCTGCTCTGCACCTGTGGCCGGTTCGTAGGCTACCTCGATCCCTCCGATGTTGGATGGCTGGTGGCCACGGTCCCGCCGCGCGGGACCGTGGGTCTTTCGTGCCGTCACAGGCGAAGAGCCCACGGTACAATCCCGAACCGTCGGGACGTGCCGGGGCTACCTGCTAACGCATCAAGGGGCGCGGGAAGGCCGACACCGGCTGTTGAGCATGTGCGCCAACTTCTCGGCCTTTTCCTGACTCATATTCTTGTCGTAAATGACGATACTATCGCTCATATTCCCGTGGATGACCGAGTCCGTGACGACCTGGCCGTCAACAAGAATCGCCAGAACCTTGCCGCGGTTTTGCGAAGTGACCTGGTGAAGCCGCTCCGAGCCTCTCCCCGTGAACGTCATCACGACATCGAACTCAGGCTTGCCAAGAATCATCTTTGGATCAAACGCGAACTGCTTTTGCGCCTCGACCCCCAAGATATCAGCGTTGCCGAGCTCAACCTTCCTGTAAAGATAGATTTCCGGGCCACCGTTGCTGGAAGGCTTGGCAATCAGGCCTCGCGCGGGGCTTTCTTCCGCCAATCGGAATTCCACCTGCGTGCACGCCGGAATTGCCCGACGGCAGCCAACGCTTTGTGCGAGGCATCCGCCCACGAGCACCAGGTTCGCACATACTGCAAGAATCCGAGACATACTCGCCCGATTTGGTTGAGCGCCTCTAGGTGTTAGGCGCCGTGAATCCGAGCTGGCGCTTCGATGGCGCGGGGGGCGGCGCCAGCAGCTTGCGCAGAATCCTGAGCACTTCCTGCAACTCTGCGTCGTGCTTCCCCACCCGGCGCTCGATGGCTTCCAACTTGTGCGCAAGGTCCTCATAACCGGCCAGCATTCGCCGCAGGTTCACGAACGCGCGAACCACCTGGATATTCGCCCGGATGGCGAGCGCGCTTCTCAAAACGTTGGCCAGCATCACTGCGCCGTGATCGGCGAAAACGTAGGGGCGATACTTGATATTCTGGCCGCGCTTCAAGGTCGCAACTTGCGACCTTGAAAGGATGATGGTCTTGCCCTCTTCCATCACCCCCGGGTTTCGCCCGATTACTGATAGCGCAGTTGTATGCGCTATATACTCCCTGGCGTTTGGGAATGCAAGAGGCTTGGAGAAGGTATTGGGGGCTGGGGACTAAGGACAAGAGAAGAAGGTCAGGAGTTAAGAGTTGTGGGTTGGGCTCCCGGCGCCCGCCTGCCTTCTGCCTACTGGCGACTGGTCCGCCGGCGCGGGCCCCGAGCCGTGTCAGGGCGCAGGCGTCTGTGGCGGCGCGGGGATCGGCGACTGAGTAGCGGGCGTGCCGGGGGCAGCGAGGAGCGGCCGGCCGTCGTTCACCTGGAGCAGGGGCAGAGACTTGAGCGTCGGCGGAGCCAGTTGCGTTGCCGCCCAGGTAAGGAAGTCGGCGAACTGGGCCAAGTCCTGCTTGTTGCCGGGGTCGCCGTGGCCAGGAACGTAGGCGTCCACGTCCCAGGTTTCGACGCGGCGCAGGATGTCGAGCCAGCCGGGAATCTCGCCGGGCTTCAGGCCGGGGACCAACCCGTTCTCGTAGAGGTCGCCCATGAAAAGCACTTTGGAAGCGGGCAGGTAAACGACAAAGTCGCCGGGCGAAGGCCCCGCGCCCAGGCGCTCCAGGCGGAACTCGACTCCTCCCACGTGCAGGGTCAGGCTCTGGTCGAAGGTGTGATTGGGAAGCGAGAAGTGGATGCCGCGCATGCGGTTGCGCAGGCGGAAGCTCTCTTCGCTGGAATCGTTGAGCCGCTGGAGGAGCTGCGCGTGGTACTCCTTCATGGCCGCCTGGGCGGCCGCCGAGGTGATGATGTCGGCCTTCTGGTCGACGAAGACCTCGTTGCCCAGCATGTGGTCGCCGCGCGCGTCGGTGTTGATGACCGTGACCACGGGCTGTTCGGTGCGCTCGCGGATTTCGTAGAGCAGCTCGCTGGCGTGGTTGGGACTGTTGGTGGTGTTGATCACCACCACACCCGCCGGGGTGATGACAAAGCCCGCCGTGCCCGGCAGGGCAAAGCGCGGGTCGCCGTCGTAATCCAGAATGTCGTCCGGCACGTAGGCAAAGACGTGCGGCTTGACTTCCACAATCCGGTAGCGTCCGCGCACCGCGCGCAGGGGCAGAGCGGCCAGGAGCAGACACGCCAGCGCCAGACCCAGGGTCCGCGCCCCGGCCCGGCGCTTCACCGGCGCTTTTCCGTTGTCGCTTCGCTCGGCCATCAGATATCCACGAAGACCCGCGCCCGCCAGCCCTGCGGAGACTCTTCGAACAGCAACTGGTTATAGGTCACGGCTTTCACCTGCGTCTTGACGCGGTGACGGACGCGGTCGAAGGGCTCGCCTTGCAGCCGCGCCGCCAGGGCGTGCTCGCTGAGCTCGAGGATTTCGAATTCCCCGTAAACCCAACCCTGCGCGTCGAAGCGGTAGAGGATTTCGCTCAGCCAGTTCACCAGCAGGCCGGCGGGGCCGTCGCCTTCCACGCGTACATCCGCCGCCTGGCGCGGCACGACGGAGGACGCCTCCACCATCAAATCCGTCAGGGCGCGCGCGGCGTGGGCGAAAACCTGCGCGCGCGTGGCCCCGTAGGCTTCAAAACCCACGTCGGCGGTGTGCTCAAGCACGCGGTAGTCTTCCGCCATCCCCCAACCTTTCCCGGGCGCGGCCGCACCCCGCCCCTGCCATCATACCCAAGGCGCCGCGAGTTGAATAGGGCGCGGTGTTTTGCCGCATCAAGGCTTGCCTTTTGAAGCTCGCTCGGCTAGGATTTCCGCAAGTTCGGGTAGCCATGTCTTCGAATCATGATGTCGATATCGGTTTGGTGGTCGGATTCTGCGCCGGCTTGGTCTGGTTCTTCAAGGGCTTCCAAACCTACCGCCAATATCGGGTGCTGGCCGACACTCCCGAGGTGCCCCTGCGCAGCATCGCCATGGGCCTGGTGGAAGTGCACGGCAAGGCGCAGCCGCTCGATAACCACCTGGTCACGAGCCCCGTCACCGGCACCCCCTGCGTCTTCTATAAGGTGAACATCGAACGCTACGAGCGCAACTCCAAGGGTGGAGGCTCCTGGCGGCATTACAAGACCGACGCCGACGGCGTCCCTTTCTACCTCGACGACGGCACCGGGCACGTGCTCGTGGACGCTCACGGCGCGGAGTACGATCTGCTCGAGACCTGCCGGCACACCACGGGCTTTTCCGCCCGCGGCTTCCAAGCGGTAAAGACCTTCTTTGCCAAGAAGCCCGCCCCGGGGCCCGCCACGGCAGCCTGCACGATGAGCGACTCCGAATTGGAGTCCTACGCCGTGTCGGTGGAATCGACGGGCAGCCCCGGTTTCGCGCACAGCCTCGGGAACTTCATGCGCACCGGCCAGGTGGGAGGCTGGAACCTGAGCGGCACACGCGGACCCTACCGCTTTACGGAGTACTGCATCCGCCCCGAACACTGGTACGACGTGACGGGAACCTGCGCGGAGAACCCCTCCCCGCGCGACGAGCACGACCGCAACATGATCCGCAAAGGCGCCAACGAGCCGACTTTCCTGATTTCCTGGCGCAACGAGAGCGGAATCGAGAAGCGGCTGCGGCAGCGCGCGGCGCTGCACATTTTCGGCGGCGCCGGCGTGTCGGTGGCTTGCCTGGCGCTGCTGCTCTTCAAGCTCGGATGGCTGTAAACGGGGCAAGCCCGCTCCCGGGGCCGGCGAAGTGATCGCCGGCATGCTCCCCTGGGCGGCGGTTCATCATCACGCGCGGAGGGCTGACCCATAATGTTCAACGTCAACCTGCTCATTTTCCTGTTTCTGGCGGCAAGATCCTCGACCCACAATCCGGGGCTTCTCATTGCGATTTTTCTCATCATGGGCATTCTGCTTTTCATTTTCGGGTTCAAGAAGTTCAGCCAGTACCGGGTGCTGAAGGACACGCCGCGCGCCAAGGTGCGCAGCATGCCCATGGGGCTCGTCCACCTGCAAGGCCAGGCGGTGGGCGACAAGCCCTTGACCAGCCCCCTCACCCATCAACCTTGTTTCTACTACCGCGTCTACATCGAACGCTGGGTAAAGAAGGACGATAACCATTCGGAGTGGCGGCGCTACGGGACCGACACCGACGCGGAGGATTTCTATCTGGACGACACGACGGGCAAGGTGCGCGTCAACCCCCGGCAGGCCGAGTACGACGTTACCCGGACCTTCCAGGGCCAGCTGCTCTCCAAGCTCGGCTGGGCGGAATTCCGCGTGGGCAAAGGCCCCAAGGCGTTTGTGGAACCCAGCTTGGGAATCGCGGCGCCCGGCGAGGACGAACTGCGCGCTTACATCCTGGGCCGCTCCGGCCAGATCAGCAGCAAACTGGGCGAAAGCTCCAGCGGCGCCGCGCGCGCGGTGGGCAAAGCGTTGGACCTGGCGCAGACGTTCTCCAACTGGGAAACCTCCAAGGAGCGCTTCCGGTTCACCGAGGACTGCCTGCTCGCCGACCGCCCTTGCAACATCCTGGGCACTTGCGCCGAAAATCCCAGCCCCCAGGGCGAGGAGGACCGCAACCTGATCCACAAGGGCCAGAACCAGCCCACCTTCGTCATCTCCGACAAGGCGGAAGCGCGGCTGGAGAAGGACCTGTTTCGCAACGCCGCGATTATGGTGGTGCTGGGAAGCGCCTTCATCATCGCAGGCGCGGCTGTGGCGCTTCACGAACTGCACCTGCTCTGAGCAGCCGAGGAGGAAGAATCTATGGGCATTGAAATTCTGATCGGGCTGGTGATCCTGTTGGTGGTGGTCGGGTTCTTCATCTACTTCATCACCATCTACAACAGCCTGGTGCGGCTCAAGAACGACATCGACAAGGCCTGGTCGAACATCGACGTGCTGCTCAAACAGCGCCACGACGAGCTGCCCAAGCTCATCGAAACCTGCAAGGGCTACATGCAGTACGAGCAGGCGACCTTGCAGAAGGTGGTGGAGGCGCGCAACGCCTACGGACAGGCCTCCACGGTCGGCCAGAAGGCGCAGGCCGACAACATGATTACCGCCGCGCTCAAGAGCCTGTTCGCGCTCTCGGAAGCCTATCCCGACTTGAAGGCCAACAACAACTTCATGCAGCTTCAGAAGCGCATCTCGGAACTGGAAGAGCGCATCGCCGACCGGCGCGAGTTCTTCAACGACGACGTCAACACCTACAACATCCGCATCCAGCAGTTGCCCGACGTCTTCGTGGCGCGCATGCTCAACTTGCAGCACCGCGACCTGTTCAAGGTGGCGGAAGAAGACCGGCGCGATGTGGAAGTGAAGATGACTTAAACCCAAGGTTGAAGGGTGAAGGATAAAGGGTAAAGAAGGAAATGGGGGTTCGGGGTTCGGGGTTCGGGGTTCGGGGCCGAAACTCAAGACCTCGCTCAGGGCAAGACCTTCGAAAGGGGTGGCGCATGGTGGTCGGAATCGTGATCCTGGTGCTGATCGTGCTCGTGGGTGTGGGGCTGATCGCCTATTTCGTGGGCATCTACAACAACCTGGTGACGCTGCGCAACGACATCGACCGCTCGTTCGCGAACATCGACGTCATCCTCAAGCAGCGCCACGACGAGCTGCCCAAGCTCATCGAGACCTGCAAGGGCTACATGAAATTCGAGCAGGAGACCTTGCAGAAGGTGGTGGAAGCGCGCAACGCCTACGGGCGCGCCACCACGCCGGGCCAGAAGGCGCAGGCCGACAACATGGTCTCGGGAGCGCTCAAGTCGCTCTTCGCAGTAGCCGAAAAGTACCCCGACCTGAAGGCCGACAACAACTTTATGCAGCTCCAGGGGCGCATCACCGAGCTCGAAACCAAGATCGCCGGCCAGCGCTCCATGTACAACCAGGACGTGAACAACTTCAACATCCGCATCGCCCAGGTGCCCGCCAACTTCGTCGCCGGCTTCATGGGCTTGCAGCACCACGCGCTGTTCGAGGCCGCCCCCGCCGACCGCGAGGACGTGAAGGTGAGCTTTACGTAAGCCCCGCTTCACCCCCGGCAGCCACCCTGAGTCTGTAGCGCCGGTCTGCGACCGGCGTTTGCCTGAGCCCTGAGCCGCCTGTGGGGCTTTGCCGCGCCGTGCCCCGCTACGGCGCCGTTTGACCCGCGGGCTTGGCATCTGCTATTTTTAATGTTTGCAAACTATGCAAAGGAACCGCTTGGGGCATGGCAAACGTTAAGGTCACATTTCCGGACGGAGCGAGTAAGGAATTTCCGAAGGGCGTGACGGCGCTGGAGGTGGCGAAATCCATCGGCCCGCGCCTGGCCGCCGAGGCCCTGGCCGCCAACGTGGACGGCCGCCTGGTGGACCTCGCCTACCCGCTGGAATCCGACGCGCCCATCCAGTTCATCACCCCCAAATCG
>JBJKQV010000203.1:0-5598 GCA_046704985.1 Terriglobia bacterium | reverse complement strand
CCCATTTGCGGAATCCCGTCATGAAGCGCACCAACCCCTGGAAGCGGTAGAAAAGCACCAGCTGCCGGTAGCCGATATTCTCGATGAGCGCGAACGTCAGCAGGGTCATCAGATCTCGGAATCCCGGGTAGCGCCGGTAGGTTAGCTCTTCCAGCAATACCGCGCCCACGGAGAGGAACCCTCCGTATAGCAGGCCCAACAGGACGAAGAGGACAAACAGCAGGGGCGGCACGATACCCAGCAGCAAAGCGATGGGCACCATGAAGTAGCCGATGAATTCCACTGCCGCACCCAGGCCCTCGATGTAAAGCTGGAAGGGATAGCTGAGCCAGCCGATGGCGCCGTAGCGGCGGTTGAAGAGCATCTCGGAATTCTTCCACAGAGTCTGGAACAGGCCGGTTTGCCAGCGCCGTCGCTGCCGCGCCAGGTTAGCCAGGGTGGCCGGCGCCTCCGTCCAGCAGACCGGGTCGGAGGTAAACGACATCTGAATCTTGCGGTCCTTGTGCACCGCCCAGTGGTGCAACTGCACCACCAGGTCCATGTCCTCGGTGACCGTGTCGTGGGAGAATCCTCCCGCCTCCAACACCGTCTCGCGGTGGAAGACCGCAAAGGCTCCTGAAACGATCAGCGTGCCGTTGATCAGGTCCCACCCCGTGCGCCCGAACAGGAAGCTGCGGAGGTATTCCACCACCTGGAAACGCTCCAGGCGCTTCTGGGGCAGCTTGACCTTGACCACTCGCCCCTCCTGCACCTCGCAGCCGTTCAGGATGCGCACGATGCCGCCGCTGGCCACGGTGTTGATGGGGGAGCGGATGATGGGGCGCATCAGGCGCAGCAGCGCATCGCGCTCCAGCAGGCAGTCCGTGTCCAGGGTGCAAAAGTAGGGTGTGCGGCACATGTTGATGCCCACGTTGAGGGCGTCGGGCTTGCCGCCGTTGTCCTTGCTAATCACCAGCAGGTTGGGGATGCGGGGGTTGAGGTAGAAGCCCCGCAAGGGCCGGGTAGGCAGGCGCGGGCGGTAGATGAGGTCCATCTTGGTGAGCCGGAAGGCCGAGATCAGCCGCGTGAGCGTCTCGTCGTTCGACCCATCGTCCACCACCACCACTTCCAGCGCCGGATAGTCGGTCTTGAGGATGGACTGCACCGACTGCACGATGATTTCCTGCTCGTTCCAAGCCGGCACGATGATGGTCACCGGCGGCGTGACCACCGAGTCGCGGATCTCATCCAGCCCCTGATAGGTCAGCCGCCGCTGGTGAATCCAAACGGAGATCAGGGACATGACCATCAGCAGCGTGTAGATGCCGTTGCCGATAAAGAAATACGCCACGATGATCACGTTGAACATGTTCCTGGCGTGATAGAAAGCTTGTCGCCAGTCCATCCGTTCAGGCTCCTCCTTGAGATGGCGGAGTACCTACCAATCGGCCGGCCACGGCGCGCATTTCCGCGTCGCTGTCGCGCGTCGCCACGTGCCGCACCCAGGCGCGGATCTGCGGGTCGGCGGACGTGCCGAAGTGGGTGAGGAATTTCATGCGCAAGGCACGGTCCGGACTGCCCGCCAACACCGTCAGCAGGTAACTGGTCTTGCCCATCTCGGCCAGATGGCCCAGCACCTGCGATTCCCGCGTGTCCTCGTCGGTGGCGTACTGGCTGAGCAGGGTGGGGATCAGCCCGGCGCGCTGCATCTCATCGGCGATCTGTTCGCGGCTATAACGGTCTTCGGTCTTCAGCATGTGGTCGGAAAGGTGGTCCACGCCCACCCGCCCGAACACCAGCAGGGTGCGAGCGGCCGCCTCGCGCACCCCCCAGTGCGAATCGGTCAGGCGCCGGGCGATGTGCTCGGCCTGGGAGATGAATTTGCGCTTGGCCAGCGAGCGCACGGCGTGCAGGCGCACGAACCACTGCGGGTCTTCGATCAGGGTCAGAAGCACGGGCGTGGCGCGCACGTCGGCCAAGTAAGCGATCAGGGGCGCGGCGCGGGCGCGCACGTCGGCATTGTCGTCGAAGGCGCAGTGAGTCAGCAGCGCTTCGCCCAGTTCCTGGCCGTAAACGCTGGAAGCCAGCACAAAATCCTCGTCGCGCGACGATTCCCGCTCCCCCATCTCGCGGATAATGTCCACGGCCAGAAAGCGCAGGCGCGGCTGCGTGTGGCGCAACATGGGCAGCAGCTGCGCGCACTCCTTGAGCGGGAAACTGACCAGCGCCGACTTCACCGAGCGCAGCGACAGCGATCCGCCGGGATGCTCAACCACGCGCGTCAGCTGCTCGAGCAGCGCCGGGATGCTCTCCGGTTCGCCGATGGCCGCCAGCGAGCGCGCCGCCACCCCGCGCACGTCGGCGTGCGAGTCGTTCAGCGCCTTGACCAGCAGCGGCCAGCTCGGCCGGTGCTGGATGGTGCCCAGGTATTCGGCGCTCTTGGCGCGCAGCAGGAAGTGCAGCCGCCCGACGCGCTGCAGGATGCCCTCCGGGCGCCCTAGGGCGTCGCGCAGCGTCGCCACGTCATAGCGCCCGCCCAGATTGCGCTGCCAGACCTTCACCAGCCCCAGGTCTTCGCACAACTGCCGCAACAGCGGAAGCTGCTTGGCGGTGGGAGGTCTCTGAAAGATCAGCTGCTCGAGGAAGTACAGGCGGTCGAGGCCTGAAATACCCTTCAGCGCATCCAGCCCCCGCGCGTACTCAATCTTCTCGTTCAGCAGCGCCACCACCACCGGGTAAAAGCGCTGCCGAAGATCGTCCAGGCGCTGAAAGTAACGCTCCCGGCGCTGGCGCCGGGCAACTGCCATGGCAACCAAGGTTCCGGTGCCCAGCAGAACGATCACAACCAGGGTAAAAACAACCTCGGTGACGTGCTCAATTAGAAAAGGCATATCGCTTCTTGCACTTCAACGGTGCCTGCGGCCTCGTCCCCGGTAGGTTGGCAAGCTGCGTCGCCCGTGTCGGAGGCCATTGCCCCCCACCCCCGGTTAGCGCCATCCGCTTCAACCTCACTGGAATTCAGCTACCGCTTATGCGCGGCGATCTCAGGATTCGGTTCTTGCCCACCGAGCCAATGGACGCCCTTCGGACCTGAGTTGCACAAACGGAATATCGACCGTCAGGGGCTGATTCTATACCCCAAACCTCAAAAATCTACACTTTTTTTTGGGTCGTAGGAGGGCCAACCAGCACTCGCTCCAGCGCCACCCAGACCACGCCTCCTGGCTGCTTGCGAGCGGGACTTTAAGTCCTTTGCAACTCCAGCGTTTAGGGCTCCCGGAGCCACGGGTCCGCGCGCCGTCTCAGCGCTGTGAGAGCGCCCCGTGCTGGACCGGAAGTCCGGCCTCTTCCCAGGCACGAAGTCCCTGTTTATATACTAGGGTATACTTTTTCAAATAGCCATGCTGCAAGAGGTAGCGGCCTGCCGCCCGGCCGGCGGCGCAAACGTCTTCCGCTCCGCCCCCCGCCCGCCCGCTCTCATAAAGCACCAGGGTACGATCTTTGGGCAGGGTACCGGCCTTCTGGGTGAGCTCGCCGCTGGGCAAACTGATCGCCCCGCGAATGCGCGTCCGCGCGTATTGCCTGGCCGGGCGCACGTCCACGAAAAGCGCTTGGGGCTTGCCCTCGAACAGCCGTCGCGCCTGGGCGGTGGAAATCAGCGTGGGCTGCTGCCCTTCCGCTTCCTGCTCACTGCAACCGCCGGAACCCTGGAAGGAGGAAAAAACGTTCCCCCCTCCCCCCAGCAGCCCGGTGCCGGACGAAGTGGGGGGAGCTTCCGGGGTCTTCGCGGTGTGCTGGGCGGGCGCCTTCGCGGCCCCGGCAGCAGGCAGCGAGGGAGGCGGCGGAGTGCCGTGCGCGGTCAGTTCCTGGTCCAGAAGTTGCGAAAACTGCGCAAAGCTGAGGGCGCCTTCGATCTTGCGGCCGTCCACGAAAAATGTGGGGGTCTTGGTC
Source organism: Terriglobia bacterium (assembly GCA_046704985.1). Lineage (GTDB taxonomy): Bacteria > Acidobacteriota > Terriglobia > UBA7540 > UBA7540 > JBJKQV01. Next base: position 1,668 of record JBJKQV010000203.1, on the reverse strand, counting down.
ACTCCGACGGCGCGCCCGTCGGCAATATCCTGGCGGACGCGCGCCGACATGGCGCCGCTCTCCAGGCAGTGGTCAAAGCGCTCCGGGTCCAGTCCCAGATCGCGCGCGTAGCCTTCCAGGTCGGGCACCGTCAAGTGTGTCTGGTGGTCGTAGAACTCATCCACCGCCTGCCAGAACTTGCCCTGCTGGGCGGCGCACTCGCTGGCTTCCGCGGCCTTTTCGGAATATACGTGAATGCCCGCCAGAGGAAATTGCCGGAAGACGAAGCGGATGCTGTTGCCGTATTTGCGCCGCACCTGGCGCGCCGCCTGTTCGGCATCGCCGCAATAGGGGCATTGGAAGTCCCCGAACTCCACCACCGTCACCGACGCTTGGGGATTGCCAAAGACGTGGCTGTCGGGCCGGATCAGCCGCTTGCTGAGAACCGACGCGGAGGCCGGAGGAGCCGCAGGCTTTTCTTCCGAGTGCGCGAGCAGCAGGAAGGCAGGAATGCCAATCACGATGCCCGCCACCACGACCGCGAAGTGCCGGCGCAGTTCGACCACCGCGGCGCCCGGCGGGGGAGGCGGAGCGGGCCGCCAGAGTTCCCATACCGCCAGCACGAAGATCCCCGTCACGCAGGCTGCCGACACCACACACCAGACGCACCAGGAATGGAGCACGAAGGCTTCAATCCCGGACAGGAACAGCGAGCCCCCGAAACCCATGGCGGAAACGCCCACCAGCGCCCAGCGCACCCGCGCCGCCAAGGCCGCACCAGACAGTGCTTCGGCGAACACCAGCAGAACCAGCGCCCCGTACAGGGCCACGCCGAAGGCCGGCGTCGGAATCCCCGCCAGATGCGCGTAGGCGCTGGCGCGCGCCACGTCGCAGCCCGTTCCCAGGCACGCCATGGGGTGCGAAGGGGAGGTGTAAACCCAGAGAAGGTAGAGGGAATCAAAAAGCCCTAACACGCTGAGGGCCAGCAATCCGGTCTTTCGCATAGGGCCCCATTGTACAACGTCAGGGCACGTGGGGCGAGCGCCCGCCGCCGCGACCAGAGACTTGAAAAAGCCCGCCGCAGGTTGTACTTTCTACACGGCTGGGGCAATTGAGAAACACGTGGGAGCGCTAGCGGCCTGCTTCCATTCTCATATCTTATTGACAGTCAATATCTTACAAACGTCGGGCGTTTGGTACGCGAGGTGCTTCCCTAGTCCCTGAACCCCTTGAGGAGGACTGTATGCGCGACTTACTCCGAAGCTGGATGGCAGGACTGGTCATGCTGGCCGTAGTCTGTTTGGCCGGTTGCCAGAGCAATCCCAGAGGGCAGGCGGCGAACGCCGCTCAGCCGAAAACCACGCGAACCCTTTGGCAACGCCTGACGCATGCGCCGGAGCACGTCACCCTTCCGGCCGGCACGCGCTTGGAGGTACGGCTGTCGGACACCATCAGCTCCCGGGACAACCACAGCGGCGACACCTTTGCGGCCGCCCTGGCCGAACCGCTGGTGGCCGGCAAACAGGTGGTGGTTCCGCGCGGCGCCGAGATTTCGGGAGCGGTGGTCGAAGCCCAGGCCTCCGGACACCTGAAGACTCCCGCCGAACTGGGCGTGACCCTGACATCGCTCAAGACGGGCGGCAAGAGCTATGACCTCTCGACCTCCACCGACGTGCGCTATGGGCACTC